>QKJM01000187.1 GCA_003249315.1 Archangium sp. | reverse complement strand
GAGGCCGCGCAAGGAGAAGAGGGGCGGGGCGGAGGAGTCCGGGAAGGGGAGGCGGCAGGGCAAGGGAGAGAAGGGCGAGAAGGGTGGCGAGCGAGGGGGCCGCGAGGCGGCTGGCTCGCAGAAGGAGAAGGGGAGGGCGGAGGTGCCGGAGATGGCCCGGGAGGTGGTGCAGAGCCTGCTGGGTCGGGCGACGGGGCCGATCAACCCCTCGCTCATCAAGGAGACGATCGTCCGCAAGGAGCCGGACTTCGACGAGAGGGACCACGGCTTCTCGACGTTCGCGAAGCTGCTGGCGGCGCTGGAGCAGGCGGGGCAGCTCAAGCGGGTGCAGTTGGGGAGGCAGTGGTACGTGGCGCCCTCGGACTGGACGCCCGAGCCGCCGCGAAGCCGGGGCGGCAAGTCGAAGCCGGAGCCCGAGCTGGAGGAGGATGAGGAGGAGGTCTACCCGGACCCGGTGGACGAGTTCTGAGCGAGGGGCCCCTCGTCCCACAGTGGCGCGGTGCGCTATACCAGGGGCACCACGCCGTACTCGAGAGAGGGGGCTCCTTATGACCACCGCACTTCAGCATCGACCGAGCAGTGACCTGGCCTCTGGCCGTTTCGGCCAGAGCCGCTACATGATCCGCCGCAAGTTCTTCAAGATCTTCGGCGGGGCCTTCCACATCTATGACCCAGCGGGGAACGTCGCCTTCTACTCGAAGATGAAGGCCTTCAAGCTGAAGGAGGACCTGCGCGTCTACACGGGCGAGGACATGGCGGAGGAGGTCCTCTCCATCAAGGCGCGCAGCATCCTGGACTTCGGCGCCACCTACGACGTGACGGACCCGGCGACGGGCGAGCGGGTGGGGGCGCTGCGCCGCAAGGGCCTGAAGTCGATCCTTCGCGACGAGTGGCTCATCCTGGACGCCAACGACCAGGAGGTGGGGATGATCCAGGAGGACAGCATGCTGCTGGCGCTGGTGCGCCGCTTCCTCTCCAACCTGGTGCCGCAGACCTTCAAGGGGGACATGGGCGGGGTGCAGGTGCTCTCCTTCCGCCAGCACTTCAACCCCTTCATCCAGAAGATCGACCTGGACTTCTCCATGGACACGGACGGCCGGCTGGACAGGCGGCTGGGGATTGCCGCGTCGGTGCTCCTGTGCGCCATCGAGGGCCGCCAGCAGGGCTGAGCCCGGGCGAGGGAGTCCGCGAGGAGCGTCGCTTCCTCACCCGGTGGAGTCGGGGCGGAAGCGGCGCTCGATGCGGGAGCGGAGCAGCTCCAGCACCTCGCGCTCCGAGAGCTCCGCCTCGGGCGCGAGCTCGAGCTTGACGAGGCCCTTGCGCACCGGGGCCTCGGGGGCGAGCGGCTTGTCGCCTTGCACCAGACGCAGGTGCGCGGGCTCCACCTCCACGCCGTAGGCGGTGAGGTACAGGTCCACGAAGCGCTGCATCAGCTTCGAGGCGGTGAGGGAGGAGCGCTCCTCGGGCAGCATCTGGAAGCCCACGCTGGTACCGGCGAGGCGCACCACCTGCTCCGCCACCATGCCGAGGCGCCGGGAATGGGGCAGCAGCGCCTCCTGGCCCTCGCTCTTGCTGTAGAGCCAGTAGCTCTTCTGGACGTGGGTGCAGAGCGGGCACAGCATCCCGTTGAGCTCGTCCAGCCCGCGGGTGCGCAGGAGGTGGACCAGCAGCACCTCCTCGCCGCAGTTGCGGCACTGCTCCTGTGGACCCAGCACCGCGAGCACCGAGCGCCCGAGCTCGGCCACGTTCGCGCGCTGGAGGGCGAGCGGCACCGCGGCGAGCAGCTCGAGCTCACGGAGCTGGAGGCCGAAGCGCACCTCCTTCTTCTGGACGCGCAGGCCGGGCTCCAGGTGGCGGGGGAGTCGGGTGAGGGCCTCGTCGAAGGAGGGGGCCTCGGGCATGTCCAGCTCGCGCAGCAGCTCGTAGCGCTCGGACCAGCGCTCGGTGGAGTCCAGGCCGGGAGGAGGACGGCCGGCGGCCTCGGCGAAGTAGGCCATGAGGGTGAGGGCCACCTGCCAGGGTTCGTGGGTGGCGGCGTCCTCGAGGTGGCGGGCGAGCTCCCGGGCGGTGGGGGTGGCGCGCTGACGCTCGAGGCGCAGGAGGCCCTGGCGGACGAGGGGGCTCTCCAGCACAGGGTCGAACGCGCGAAGCTTCCGGCCCTTGCCGGTAGGGGCGAGCGTGGACATTCGCTTGTTCCTCAGGGAAGCCAGGGTACGGGCGGCGCGCTCGAGATGGCGCATGCGCGCGCGGGCGTCCTGGGCCAGGGAGTGGAGCTCCTCGTCCAGCTCGGTGCGCGTCTCGACGAGGTAGTCGCGGCCCTCGGCCTCGCGGCGGAGGGCTTCTTCGTAGAGGCGGGCGGTGGCGGTGGCGCGCAGGCCTTCGCGCTGCTGGCGCAGGGAGCGGGCGGCGGTGGAGAGGGTCTGGAGGCGGCGCTCGAGGTGCGCCAGACGCTCCTCGTCGGAGAGAGGGGTCGAGGTGTCGCCCGTGCCCACCCGGGCGTCGATGAGCTCGAGCGTGGTGCGGTCTCCTGCCTCGTAGGCCACGTTCACCTGGGCCATGAGGGCGTCGAGCCGCTCGCGCTCCTCCTCGGATTGGGCGAGGTCCGGGTGGAGCAGTCGCGCCAGTCGCCGGTGGAGCCGCTTGAGCGCCTTGGCCTCGTCCTCGCGCTCGGGGGGAAGTTCCTCCTCTTCCTCCTCGGTGGGCTCGGCTTCGTCCTCGAGTGCGTCCTCGTCCTCGGGGAAGGCCGCGTCGTCGAAGTCGGACGCGTGGGTGTCCGCGTCGTCGGCGGTTTCCTCGTGGAGCTCGTCCGTGGCGTCGCCGCTGGTGAGGGCGGGGGCGTCTCCAGGAGGGAGCGGGGGGCTCTCGGAGTCGAGCTGTTCCAGGTGGCGGATCAGCGCGGCGGCGGTGTCCTGGAGGGAGCGGAGGCGTCGGAGCAGGCGCTCGGAGCGGGCGATCTCCGCGAAGGCGTCGGAGAGGGCGTCCTCATAGGTTCGGGCGAAGCGCTCCAGGGAGAGGCCGAGCGAGTCCAGCTCCGAATCCAGGGAATCCAGCTCGGTGAGGAGCTCCTGGAGGCGCAGCTCGGCGCGGCGCAGGGGCGAGTCGTCGGAGGGCGACGAGGCGCGGACCAGGGCCGTCTGGACGACGAGCGGTGCGGACGAGGAGGAGGACATGTGGAACGAGGGGACTCCCTGGAGGGAGGGTACCCGAAGCAGGGAGGTGGTGATCGCCCACCTGGGCCGTCGATGCAAGGGGCCGCCCGGCTGCGGAGGAGACGGGCACCGCGCTATGATGTCCCCTCCACCGCGCGAGAGGAGGACTCCCATGGCCGGGAACGAGAACCGCCGCGTCTACGCCACCCCGCCGCTGCGCCGTGTTGGCAGCGGGCAGCAGCAGTTCGACAAGGAAGGCCTGGAGGGCGCCTCCGAGTCGCCCAGGCCGTCGGTGCGCGAGCAGCGCCAGATGAACGAATCCCTCAACCCCCAGCGCAAGAGCTTCGCCTCTAGCCTCGAGCGCTTCGCGGCTCCTCCGAAGAAGAAGTAGCCGACGCACCGGCCTCCGCCAGGCGCCGCCACTCCAGCTCGTCGTGGGCGCAGAATACCTGCACCTTCCCGGCCTGCGTCCGTGCCAGCTCGCGCAGCCGCTCCTGGTTGTGCAGCCGCTGCTTCCGGTCCACCTGCACGACTGACTGAAAGAGGCTCAGCCCCCGGGTGCAGTGCGGGTTCTCCACGTTCATCTCCCCGTGGAAGAAGTAGGCGTCGCCCGCGTGCAGCAGCCAGGTGTCGCCCCGGTCCACCGCCACCGCGCAGTGTCCGCGCGTGTGCCCCACCAGCGGCACCAAGAGAATCTCCGGCGGCAGTCCCTCCAACTGGCGCACGCACTCGAAGCCGAACCACGGCTCGCCCCGAGGCTCGTACAACCGCCAGTCCGGGCCATGAGCCCACTGGCGCTCGAGGTAGCGCGCTTTCTCTCGCAGTCGTCGCTCCACCACCGCTGCCGCGTGCTCCTTCGCCAGCACGTGTACCTTCGCCTTGGGGAAGTCCGGCAGTCCCCCGGCGTGGTCCAGGTCCAGGTGTGTCAGCAGGATGTGGCGTACGTCCTCACGCCGGTAGCCCAGCCGCTCCACCTGCCGCGCCAGCGTCTCCTCCTCGTCCAGCTTCGGCCGCAGCATCCCTATCCGGAGTCGCACCGCTCGGCTGGACGCGGCGCGCACGTCCTCCAGGCCCAGCGCAGTATCCACCAGCACCAGCCCCGCCTCTGTCTCGAGCAGCAGGCAGTGGCAGATCATGCACCCGTCGCTCCGCTCCAATACCCAGTTGCTCGCGGGCGGGCACATGGTGGCCCCATTCAGATGGTGGATTCGCATAGGCCGGCGAGAATGGCCGGCTGGCTGTCCCTGTCAATCACCCCGGGCCTCGAGAGGCTCTCGGACGCCCCTCACGGCTCTTCGGGCTTCTTGTCCGGGTAGGCCGCCCAGTAGACGTCCGGCAGGGGGTTGGTCCCC
The DNA here is from genome assembly GCA_003249315.1 of Archangium sp. Classification (GTDB taxonomy): domain Bacteria; phylum Myxococcota; class Myxococcia; order Myxococcales; family Myxococcaceae; genus QKJM01. The sequence continues at coordinate 3,369 of QKJM01000187.1, read as the reverse complement.
AGGTCGCTCCGCGGCCCGTCTCCGTCGGGGATGGCGCCGACGCCGCCGTAGGCAATCTCCTCCTCGGCCTCCTCCTCCACCTGTCGATGGAATTCCTCGGCGGTGTAGTGCGGCAACGGGTGGGCGCCCTGCTCCTTGCCCCTCACCTCCGTGGGGCGGCCGAACATGTCCTCGGGGGACCGGGGTGGTGCTCGCTTGTCCTGATTCGCCATGGCTCTTCTCCTCCCTCCAAAAGGGAAGGATCAGGACGAGGAGGCCTGTGAGCAACCGAGCATCCAGGCCGCGAGCGAGGGCCCGTCCCCTGTACACCCGGGGGCGCGAGGGCAGGCCGCGGAGGCCAGGGCTCAGCGGGCGGCGGAGGGGGCCGGGGCGGGAGAGGGCTCGGAGGGCTCCTCGGTGGGGGCGGCGATGTCCTGGGGGAGGAAGGCGAGGAGGACGAGGCCGGGGATGGCGAGGACGACGGTGAGGCCGAAGAAGCCGGCCCAGCCCATGCGCTCGGCGAGGAAGCCGGAGGCACCGGAGAGGACGCGGCCGCCGAGGGTGCCGAGCGCGGAGAGCAGCGCGTACTGGGTGGCGCTGAAGCGCTTGTTGCACAGCGACATGATGAAGGCCACGAAGGCGGTGGTGGCCATGCCGCCGCAGAGGTTGTCGGCGCAGATGGCGAGCGTGAGCAGCGGGGTGCTCTTCCCCGCGAGGGCGAGCGCGAGGAAGGAGAGGTTGGTGAGGGCCTGGAGGGCGCCGAAGACGTAGAGGCTGCGGCGCATGCCCAGCTTCACCATCAGCACGCCGCCGAGCAGCCCGCCGCCGAGCGAGGCCAGCATCCCGAACATCTTGGCGATGGCGGCGATCTCCGCCTTGGTGAAGCCTATCTGGAGGAAGAAGGGGGTGGTCATTCCTCCGGCGATGGCATCGCCGAGCTTGTAGAGGACGAGGAAGGCGAGGGCGAGGAGGGCGCCATCGCGGAAGAAGTACTCGCGGAAGGGGAGGGCGACGGCGTCGACGAAGGTGCGAGGGGCATGGCCATCGGGCTCGCGGGCGGCGAGGGTGGCGACGACGCCCACGGACATGAGGGCGGCCATGCTCCAGTAGGCCTGGGGCCAGCCGTGGAACTGGGCGATGAAGAGGGCGAGGCCGCCGGCGGCGATCAGCCCGAAGCGGTAGCCCATGACGAAGGTGGCGCTGCCGAAGCCGCGTTCCTCGGGAGGGAGGGTGTCGGTGCGCCAGGCATCGGCGACGACGTCCTGGCTGGCGGAGAGGAAGGACACCAGCACGGCGAGGCTGGCCATGAGCAGGGGCGAGCTCTTGGGCTCGAGGGTGCCCATGGCGGCGAGGGCGCCCATGAGGCCGAGCTGGCTCAGCAGCATCCACCCGCGGCGCCGGCCGAGGAAGGGGAGGGCGTAGCGATCCAGCAGTGGTGCCCAGGTGAACTTGAGCGAGTAGGGCATCATCACCAGGGTGAAGATGCCGATGGTGGTGAGGTTGATGCCCTCGTCCGTCATCCAGGCGGAGAGCGTGCTGCCCACCAGGAGCAGTGGCAGGCCCGAGGAGAAGCCGAGCGCGACGAGGAGCCACACGCGGGGGCTGGTGAGGACTTCGCGGAGGGAGGGCTTGGAGGACGCCATGGAGGGGCCAGGATAGCGGCCCCGGGCGGAAATCCAGCGAAGAGTCGGCGTGGGCGGGGCACACTGTTCGCTCGGCGGCCGTGGAGGCCCGCACCTGCTCCAGGGGGTGCTCGGCAGGCGGACAGTCGTGCAGGCCGATGGTACGCTTCGCCGAGGCAGGCTCGATCGTGCGGAGGGTGGAGATGCGCCTCGCGGAGTTCCTCCTCGCCAGCAGCCTCCTCACCGGGGGCTGCATCCATGGGGATTCGGTTGCCGTGCAGGCGGAGGTGGAGTCGCCCTGGTCGAGCCCGGGCGAGCCCTCGGAAGGCGTCGACAGCAAGTGCGTCACGCTTTCTGCCCGCATCTCGGTCTTGATGGCGAAGGGTCAGTTCGCCGAGGCGGAAGCCTTGATTGCCGAGGGGCTGGCCTCGGGCCTGCTCTCGAAGCCGCAGGCCACTCGTCTCCTGGAGCGCATCGCCCAGTTGAACATGAGGTTGGGGCAGGTCCATGCGAGCCTCCAGCGCGCTCCGGATTTCCCCTCCCAGCTCAAGGACCACACCCTGTTCCAAATCAAGCAGATGCTGGACAAGAAGGACTTTGGCCTCGCGACGGAGGCCCAGCTTCGGTTGGCCAAGAAGTTGATCGAGAACTCGGACCGCCTGATGCAAAAGGGGAAGTGAGCCATGGCACATCCCACCCTCGACGAGCTGACGGCGAAGCTCCAGGCGGCCCGAAAGGCTGGAGAGGCCGACACACGCAACCCCGAGCAACTGCGGTTGCACCGTGAGCTGGCAGCGGCCTGCCCTGCTTTCGTCCCCAACCTCTTGCGCCTGGGTCGTTTGCTCCAACTCGTCGACCAGCCCGAGGTGGACGCACGAGACATCTTCTCCGAAGCGCAACAGGTGTTGCAGCAGGCCGTCCAGGGCTCGGATCGGGGCGCGCCCGCGCTGGTGGAACTCGGCTACTTCATGGATGGCATCCGCAACGCCTCGGATGAGGCGTTCCAGCTCTACCAGGAAGGCGCGACGAAGGCGTTGGAGACGCTCGAGGACGCCTGGGCGGGGATGATTCGCTACTGGACCGACACGCGGACGAAGGAGTCCCTCGCCCAGGCCCTGCGGCTCGGCGAGCTGGCCATGAAGGTCTTCCCGGAGTCCGAGCGCATCCTCTACTACGTCACGGATGCCCGGCACTATGCCGCCCAGGAAGGGCTCATCGAGTCCGAGGAGCCCTGAGGCTCGAGTCTGCCTCAGTGGAGATCCAACTCCTTCTTCGGCGCCGGCTCCGGCCGCTTCTGCGTCACCAGACCCTTCACGGTGCTGAAGGCCACCTTCAGCCGCCCCGTCTCCGGATGCACGTACTCGGCGTGCTCCGGGGTGAAGCGGATGAGGGCGATGTCCTCCTCGTCCGGGCCCTTGGGGAACCACGGCCTCCACGAGGGCTCCCACAGGCGGTGGATGGTCTCCTTGTCCTTCACCAACTCCGCCCGTCCCGACACGGAGACGTACGTGGCGCTGCGCTCGCTCGAGTGGAACGCCAGCGCGCAGTGGGCGTCGTTCTCCAGGTCGTCCACCTTCTGCGTGTCCGCCCAGGTGGCGAACCACAGCTCGTCCGTCGCCTGGCGCTTCTTCTGCAGCGCCATGGGCCGAGCGTGGAAGTGGCCGTCCGCGCCGCGCGTCACCATCACCGCGGTGTCGTAGTCCTGGAGGAGCTTCTCGAGCTCCTCGCGGCTTCCTGGGACGCCGCCCCGATGCGTCTGCTCCGTCCG
>QKJM01000325.1 GCA_003249315.1 Archangium sp. | reverse complement strand
GCGGGACCCGGTGGATGGGACTCGGGAAGGGGGCCGGCGGCGCGCCGCCAGAACCTGTCAGACAAGCAGACCGTTTCGGAACTGGTGGGCAACGGCACTCGCTGGCGGCACGTCGCCGGAACCTGTCAGACAAGCAGACCGGTTTGCAGCGAACTCGCCCGGAACCTCCGTCTGGGAGGTCTCCGTGGGGCGACATGTCTCGGCACTCGGAGCGGCGAACGAGTCATCCGCCTCGGGCGGGGGTGTAAGACCCCCGGGAACCTGCTCCGGAGCCGGGTTCGCCGAATCGCTGGATGGCTCCCGGGTAACGGTCTCTCAGTGGCTCGGATCGAGTCGGGGGGCGGTACGAGACGGGGCCAGGGCCTGGAAGGCGAGGTGGAGCGCTCCGGAGAGGAGGAAGCCCACGAACCACGCATAGGTGTAGAGCGTGCGCCAGAACGCGGGGATGCTCTCCCTCATGGAGGGGATCGCCTCGGCGAGGAAGCCGGGGAGGTTCACCGCTACACCGATGGCGAGGGCGAGCATCGCCAGCCAGTTCACCCCTCCCTTGTACTCATAGAGGCCGTTGCGCCGGTAGAGGTCCTCCACCACCAGCTCGCGGCGGCGCAGCACGAAGTAGTCGGCGATCATGATGCCTCCGATGGGGCCGAGCAGCGCCGAGTAGCCGATGAGCCAGGTGAAGATGTAGCCGCCCGAGGACTCAATCAGCTTCCAGGGAAGGATGAGGGCCCCCACCACGGCCGTGATGATGCCGCCGGTGCGGTAGGAGATTCGAGAGGGGGCCAGGTTGGAGAAGTCGTTCGCCGGTGAGACGACGTTGGCGGCGAGGTTGGTGGAGAGGGTGGCCACCGACAGCGAGAGCATCGCCACCAGGGTGGCCAGAGGGGTTCCCACGCGCCCCAGGAGCTTCACCGGATCCCAGATGACCTCCCCGAAGATGATCGGGGTGGCGGAGGTGACGGCCACGCCGATGAACGAGAAGAGCACCATCGTCCCGGGGAGCCCCAGCGCCTGGCCCAGCGCCTGATCCTTCTGGCTGCGCGCGTAGCGGGTGAAGTCCGGGATGTTCAACGACAGGGTGGCCCAGAAGCCCACCATGGCGGTGAGCCCGGGGGCGAAGACTCGGAGGAAGGAGCCCGGCTCGGTGAGCTTCGAGGGTTGCGAGAGGATGGGCCCGAAGCCATCGGCCTTCACCAGCGCCCAGCCCAGCAGCGCCAGCCCCACCACGATGAGGAAGGGCGCGGCGTACACCTCGAGGAACTTGATCGACTCGGTCCCCCGCAGGATGAAGGTGAGGTTGATGGCCCAGAACACCGCGAAGCCGAGTAGCTCGCCGGGGTGGATGCCGAGGGCCGCCTTCATCGCCTCGGAGCTGAGCGGCCCCTCGGCCCCGGGGGCCAGGGCCAACAGGAGCTGCCACAGCGCCTGGCCGCCCAGCCACGTCTGGATCCCGAACCAGCCACACGCCACCAGAGCTCGGAGCACCGCGGGCACGTTCGCCCCGAGCACCCCGAAGGACGCCCGCGCGAAGACCGGGAAGGGAATCCCGTAGCGCGTCCCCGCGTGCGCGTTGAGCAGCATCGGCCCCAGGACGATGACGTTACCCAGGGCAACGCACCCCAGGGCCTCGCTCCAGCTCATGCCCTGATCAATGAGGCCCGCCGCCAGCGTGTACGTGGGGATGCATACCGCCATGCCCACCCACAGGGCCGCGAAGTGCCGGGTGGTCCAGGTCCGCGCCTCGGCAGGAGTCGCGGCGAGATCCTCATTGATGAGTGACATGCTCAGGCGCCTTTCCGGCGTGCGGCCGCGGTGGTCTCCAGCCCGCCGGGTACCGAGTCGGTTCCCCGGGCGATGCGATCATTCCAGCTCTCCCTCGGGCTCGAGGACACCTCGGCCATGGAGATGCAGCCGGGCACCGGGCAGACGAGCTGGCAGAGGTTGCAGCCGATGCACTCCGCCTCGTCCACCACGGGCACGCGGTTGCCTGCCTCCTTCGAGGGATGGATGCACTGGTGTGCGCCGTCCTGGCAGGCCACGGAGCAGAGCTGGCAGCCGATGCACTTGTCCGCGTCGATGCGGGCCACCACCCGGTAGGACAGATCCAACTCTCCCCAGTCGCGGAACTGGGGAACGGCGCGTCCGCGCAGCTCGCTGACGGACTTCATCCCTCGTTCGTCGAGGAAGTCCGAGAGGCCCTCGATCATGTCCTCGACGATGCGGTAGCCGTAGTGCATGACGGCGGTGCATACCTGCACCGAGCTGGCGCCCAGAGCGATGAACTCGGCCGCGTCCCGCCAGTTGGCGATGCCGCCGATGCCCGAGATGGCCAGCTTCCCGCACTGGGGGTGACGGGCGAGCTGGGCCAGCAGGTGCAGGGCGATGGGCTTGACGGCCGGGCCGCAGTAACCGCCATTGGTGGAGGCATCCCCCACCCGCGGCAGGGGCACCATCCGCTCCAGGTCCACGCCCATGATGGACTTGACGGTGTTGATGAGCGAGAGCGCAGGCACGCCCGCGCGTACCGCGGCCTCGCCGGGCTCGAGGATGTCGCCCACGTTGGGGGTGAGCTTGACGATGACCGGCACGCTGGCGAACTCCACCGCCCAGCGGGCGAGCTCCTCCAGCACGTTCGGCTCCGCGCCCACGGCCGAGCCCATCCCCCGCTCGCACATGCCATGTGGACAGCCGAAGTTGAGCTCCAGCATGTCCGCGCCGGCGTCCTCGGAGCGCTGGATGATCTCCTTCCACTCCTCCTTGGTCTCCACCATCAGCGAGGCGATGAGGGTGTTGCGGGGGTAGCGCCGCTTCACCTCGCGCATCTCGCGGAAGTTCACCTCGAGGGGGCGGTCGGTGATGAGCTCGATGTTGTTGAGCCCCATCAACCGGGAGTTGCCCAGGTTGATGCCGCCGAAGCGGCTGGACACGTTGACGATGGGGTTGCCCAGCGTCTTCCACACCGCGCCGCCCCAGCCGGCGTCGAAGGCACGCATCACCTGGTCGCCAGTATTGGTGGGTGGGGCGGAGGCCAGCCAGAAGGGGTTGGGGCTGCGGATGCCGCAGAAGTCGATTGAGAGATCGGCCACGTCTGTCACTCTCCCATGAGGTGCCGGTGCATGTCCCGGACGGCCAGCTTTGCTTCGGCCACGGCGTTGACGACTTCCTTGCCCCCGTTGACGCAATCCCCGCCGCTCCACACCTTCGGGTGTCCGGTGCGGTGGGTGCCGGAGTCCACCTTCACCCGCCCGCGCTCATCCAGCTCCACGCCCGGGAAGGCGAGCGCCACGGGCGGCTTGCGCTCCTGGCCGATGGCCACCGCGACGAGCTCCGCCTGCAGCTCCTCCTCGGTGCCGGGCACGGGACGGCCCTCCCGCGTCGCCGCCAGCCGCACCGCCGCCACCTTCCCCTCTCGGAGCACGAACTCCACCGGTTGCCGGTTCTGCAGCAGGCGCACCCCGTCCACGCGGGCGGCCTCCAACTCATGGGCGTAGCCGCCCATCTCCTGCTCGGAGCGGCGGTAGACGAGGCTCACCTCCACGTCCAGAAGCGCCAGCTCATGGGCGATGTCCAGCGCGGTGTTGCCGCCGCCGATGACAACCGCCCGACGCACGCCGTCCAGCTTCAGCCCGCGCTCGGTCTTGAGGCGCTCGATGAGGAGGGTGGCTCCGTGGATGCCCGCCCCCTCCTCGCCGGGGACGCCCAGCCGCGAGTCCGCACCCAGTCCCAGGCCGAGGAAGACGGCGTCATGAGAGTCCAGCAGCTCGGAGGCCGACACCTGCTCCGGCCCCGTGGCCTGCTTCACCACCTCCACGCCCGTCCGCAGCTCGATGCGGCCCAGGGAGAAGAGCCACTCCACTTCCCGGAGGGCCTCCGGGCCCTTGAGCTTGTAGGGGGCGATGCCCAGGGTGTTGAGGCCTCCCGGGAGTGCCTTGCGCTCGAAGAGGGTGCAGGTGTGCCCCTCGAGCGCGAGCATCCCCGCGGCCGCGAGCGAGGCGGGCCCGGAGCCCACCAGCGCCACCTTCTTGCCGGTGGCCGGGCGGGCCTGGAAGAGCTGGGGGCTGCGCGCCAGGGTGGTCTCCACCGCGTAGCGCTGCAGGCGGCCGATGGCGATGGGCTCCCGCTCCCACTCGTTGTAGACGCAGGCGCCCGCGCACAGCACCTCCACCGGGCAGACCTGCGCGCAGCTCTGCCCGAGCAGGTTGGCCGAGAGGATGGTCCTCGCCGCCCCCTTCACGTTCCCGGTGCCGATCTTCCGGATGAAGGTGGGAATGTCGATGTCGGTGGGGCACGCCTGGATGCAGGGCGCGTCCACGCAGTACAGGCAGCGGTGGGCTTCCGCCGTCGCCTCGGCCGCGTCATAGAGGGGCTTCTTGTCCTCGATGCCCTGCTCCAGCCGATCAGGCGGCAGCTCCCAGCGCTGCGGCTCCAACCTCCTCATGGGGCCTCCATGGCGGCGAAGGATTCCTCGAGGACCTTCAGACCCTCGTTGATCTCCTCGGCGGTGATGTTCAGGGCCGGGGCGATGCGGATGGTGTTGCCGTAGAGCCCGCCCTTGCCGATGAGCAGTCCCCGCTTCTTCGTCTCCTCGAAGAGCTGGAGGGTGGCCCGGGCGTTGGGCGTGCGGTCCTGGGTGGTTTCGTCCACCACCAGCTCGAGGGCCTGCATCAGCCCCATGCCCCGCACGTCACCGATCGTCTTCGGGTGCTTGCGCTGCAGCCGCTCCAGTCCCTCGCGCAGCTCCGCGCCTCTCCGGGCGGCGTTCTCCACCAGCTCCTTCTCCTGGATTTCATCCAGCACCGCGCTGGCCGCCGCGCAGGAGAGGGGATTGCCGCCGAAGGTAGAGATGGTGCTCGCCTTGAAGGAGTCGGCGATGGCCGGGGTGCAGAGCGTGGCGGCCAGGGGCAGGCCGTTGGCGATGCCCTTGGCCATCGTCATGATCTCCGGCTCCACGTCGTACTGCTGGGAGCCCCACATCTTCCCCGTGCGCCCGAAGCCGGTCTGCACCTCGTCGATGATCATCACCCCGCCGTACTTGCGGATGATGTCCGAGGCAATGGCGAAGTAGTCCTTGGGCGGAGTGATGAAGCCGCCCACGCCCTGGATGGGCTCGGCCAGCATGCCCGCGATGCGCCCGGTGGTGGTGGTGCGGATGAGCTCCTCGAGATCCTTCGCACAGGCGGTGCCGCAGCTCTTCGGCTCCAGCCGAAGGGGGCAGCGGTAGCAGTAGGGGGAGGGGGCGTGCTTGATGGCGGCCACCTGGGAGGGCGTGGCGCGGTAGCTGGCGTGTCCGACGAGCGCCTGGGCCAGCAGCGAGCGACCGGAGTATCCATGTCGCAGCGCCACCAGCTCCTGGTTGCCGGTGTGGACCTGAGCGAGCATCACCGCCGTCTCGTCCGCCTCCGTCCCCGAGGCGGTGAAGAAGGCCTTCCCGAGCTGGCCCGGGGCCACGGACACCAGCTTCTCGGCCAGCTCCACCATGGGCACCGTGGGGTAGAGCGTGGAGACGTGGCTGAGCCGCTGGAGCTGGGCGCTGACGGCGGCGTTCACCCGCTCGTTGGCGTGGCCCAGCGAGACGGTGAGGATGCCACCGAAGAAGTCCAGGTAGCTCTTCCCGTCCAGGTCCGTGAGCCGGGAGCCCTTGCCCTCGTGGGCCACCAGCGGCTCCTCGTAGTAGTTGGCCACCGCCGGTAGGAGGTACTGCTTGTGTCTGGCGCGAATGCTCTTCGAGTCCACGATGAACCCTTTCGCTGGGGGAGGAGACTACGGGAGCTGCTTGACCATGTCGTCGTAGGTCTCCGGCCGGCGATCCCTGTAGAACTGCCAGGTGCGGCGGACCTCCTCGAGCTGATCCAGATCCATCTCGGCGGTGACCAGCTCATCCGCCTCCTCGCTGCCCATGGCGAGGAAGTTGCCGCGCGGATCGCAGAAGTAGCTGGTGCCGTAGAAGCGCCCGATGTTCCAGGGGGCCTCCGTGCCCACCCGGTTGCTGGCGGCGATGAAGTAGCCGTTGGCCACCGCGTGGGCCGGCTGCTCCAGCTTCCACAGGTACTGCGAGAGCCCGGCCACCGTCGCGGACGGGTTGAAGACGATCTCCGCGCCGTTCAGCCCCAGCAGCCGCGCGCCCTCGGGGAAGTGCCGGTCGTAGCAGATGTAGACGCCGATCTTCGCGTAGCGCGTCTGGAAGGTGGGGTAGCCCAGGTTGCCGGGCTTGAAGAAGAACTTCTCCCAGAAGCCGTTGGTGTGCGGGATGTGGTTCTTCCGGTACTTGCCCAGGAACGTCCCGTCCGCGTCCACCACCGCCGCGGTGTTGTAGTAGACGCCGGCCATCTCCCGCTCGTAGATGGGGATGACCATCGCCATCTGGTACTTCTTCGCGTAGGCGGACAGCCGCTGCACCGTGGGGCCGTTGGGGATCTCCTCGGCGAGATCACACCACTTCGCGTCCTGCGAGGGACAGAAGTAGGGGCCGTTGAAGACCTCCTGCAGGCAGAGGATCTGCACACCGCGCCTGCCGGCCTCGTCGATGAGCGGCAGGTGCTTCTCGAACATCGCGTCCCGGATGCTCTGGACGGACGCCTCCGGATCATTGATGGGGTTGGAGCACTGGATGAGACCGCCGATGACCTTGCGAGCCATTGCATACACCTCTGGATGATGAAGTTGTCGCTCAGCGTAGCAGCGAGCCGCACAGGGCGCGCTTGACGAACTGGCCGCCGCGCTCCGTCTTCAGCTCGTTCTTCTCGATGATGACGCGCCCTCGCGAGAGGACCGTCTCGGTGAAGCCCTGCACCTCGAAACCCTCGTAGGCACTGTAGTCCACCCGCATGTGGTGCGTGTGGGGGTTCTTCACGCTGATGGTCTCCTTGCGGTTGGGATCGAAGATGACGATGTCCGCGTCGGAGCCCACCGCGATGGTGCCCTTCCTGGGGAAGAGCCCGAAGGCCTTGGCGGCGGCGGTGGAGGTGAGCTCGACGAAGCGATTGAGGGAGATGCGTCCCCCCACCACGCCGCCGTTGAAGATGAGGCTCATCCGGTTCTCAACCCCGGGGGCCCCGTTGGGAATCTTCGTGAAGGAGTCCTTGCCCAGCTCCTTCTGGTCCTTGAAGCAGAAGGGGCAGTGATCCGTGGCGATCGTCTCCAGATCCCTGAACTTCAGCCCCTGCCACAGCTCGTCCTGGTTCCACTTCTCGCGCAGCGCGGGCGTCATCACCCACTTGGCGCCCTCGAAGCCCTCGCGCTCGTAGTAGCTCTGATCCAGGAAGAGGTACTGGGGGCAGGTCTCCGCGATCACGTCCACCCCGCGGGCCCGTCCTCGCTTCACCTCGTCGAGCGCGTCCGAACTCGAGAGGTGGACGATGTACAGAGGCACCTTGGCCACCTCGGCGATGGCGATGGCGCGATGCACGCCCTCGGCCTCCATCCGGGTGGGGCGGGTGAGCGCGTGCCACTTCGGGTCGGTCTTCCCGTCCTTCACCGCCTCCTTGATGATCTCGTCGATGACGATGCCGTTCTCCGCATGCATGCAGATGCGGGTGCCGTTGTCTCCCGCCTGGCGGAAGGTCCGGTACAGCGTCCCATCGTCGACGTACAGCACGCCGGGATAGGCCATGAACAGCTTGTAGGACGTCACCCCTTCATCCGCGAGCCGGCGCATCTCGGGCAGCCGCTCGTCCGGCATGTCGGTGATGATCATGTGGAAGCCGTAGTCGATGAGCGCCTTGCCCGAGGCCTTGTCATGCCACGTGTCCAGCCCCCGCAGGGTGGACTCCCCCTTGGTCTGGATGGCGAAGTCGATGACGCAGGTGGTGCCACCGAACGCCGCGGCCTTCGTGCCGCTCTCGAAGTCGTCCGCCGAGACCGTGCCCCCGAAGGGCATGTC
>QKJM01000898.1 GCA_003249315.1 Archangium sp. | reverse complement strand
GATGGCGACGAGCTGGCCATCTCGCCCGCGGCGGGCGGACAGCAGCGTACCGAAGCCACCTCGCGCCACCGTTCGCTCCATCTCATATCCAGGAATGGACAGATGTGGCACGGACGAGATGGGAGGTGTCTCGGTGAAGGGAATACCCCCGGGACAGCGGAGATGGATTCCCGTCCAACGCCGCCCGCATGTCATGCAGCGTGGCAACTGTTCTCGCGCCTCCAGGACTTCAGGTATTCAGGAAATAGACTGTATCAGTAAGGTAGGAGTTGAAGCGGTACGCTGAACGGAAAAATTACTTTCTGGTCATCCGTGGACCCGGCTCGTGTACCTGGGGACGTCTTTTTTTGGAGTGGATGGAAGGGATTGTTGAGAGGTGTGCCTTCGGGCTCTCTGGGTTGGGCGGAGCATGTCGCGGCGAGGACAGTTGCACGGAGACGGGGGGGGAGGGGGATTCTGGGAGTAGCGGGATTGTTGGAGGCTGGAGGGGAGAGGTCGGGGACCGGGCCTCGCCAGGGGCAGACATGGAGAAGGAGCAGGTGGGTTTCATCCCGAAGGAGGGCGTTCCGGTGCCGGAGGTCTGGGGCGAGGACAGGCTCTACTTCTCCTCGGCCGGGCTGGAGTCATCCGCCAGACGAGAGCTGACGACGAGGGCGTTGGTGACAGGGAGCCTCGTCGGCATGGTGCTGGCCGTCAGCAATGTCTATCTGGGGCTGAAGCTGGGTCTGTGGGAGAGCGGCAGCATCATCGCCTCGCTGCTGGCCTTCAGTGGGATGACGGCGCTGGCGGGGTGGAGGGGCTCCGCGGGCCCTTCCTCGGGGGAACTCCATCTGGCGCAGACGGTGGCGACCTCGGTGGGCATCCATCCAGCCACCGCGGGGTTGATGGGGGCCATTCCGGCGCTGACGCTCATGGAGATTCCTCTGCCGGGCTGGGCGGTGATGTTGTGGGGCGTGGGGCTGGGCGCGTTGGGTGTGTGGGTCGCGTTCGTGCTGCGACGGAGGTTGCTGGAGGAGGAAGCGCTGCCGTTTCCCACCGGGGTGGCCACCGCGGACCTCATCTCCACGCTGCGGGCCCGAGGGGAGGCGCCTCGAGGGCGGGTCCGGGGACTCTGGAGGGCGGGCCTGTGCGCGGTGGTGGTGACGTGGTTGAGGGACGGGTTGCGGCTGTTTCCGGGGGAGGTGGGGCAGCTCCAACTCGGGGTGGGTTGGAGCCCGTTGTTGTTGGGCATCGGCGTACTGGTGGGGCCGCGGGTGGGAGTGAGCTTGCTGCTGGGGGCGCTGGTGTCATGGGGAGTCCTGGCTCCCTGGCTGGTGCGGGAGGGGCGGGTGGCTGCGGCCGGGTTCGAGCACCTGGTAGCCTGGCTCACATGGCCCGGTGTGGGGTTGATGGTGGGGGCATCGATCGTCACCTTCACGGCGTTGGGGCGCCTGGTGCCGGCTCTGGGGAGCGATGTGCTGCGGTCCGGGTGGAGGCGCGCGGCCGGAGGGGGGCTGACATACTGGTGGCAGGGGAGCGTGGTGCTGCTGGCCGTCCTCCTGGTGCTGTTTCTGGGCAACTCCGTGTTCGGGCTGCGCTTGCCGCACCTGCTGCTGGCGCTGGGGTTGCTGTTCCCTCTGTGTACGGTGGGCGCGCGCGCGGCGGGCCAGACGGACATCTGCCCGGTGGCCACCATGGGAGACCTGCAGCAGGTGGCCTTCGGGGCCATGTCGCAAGGGCAGCCGGCGCTCAGCGTCGCCGCCGGTTCGGTGGTGGCGGGGGCCATGGCGAGCACCAGCGTGGGGCTGTGGTCGTTGCAGACCGGACGCCTGCTGGGGGCCTCCGTGCTCCAGCAGTTCCAGGCTCAGCTCGTGGGGGTGCTGCTGGGCGCGGCGGTGTCCGTCCCCACGTATGCCCTGTTGGTGGAGGCCCACGGCCTGGGCTCTCCGGAGCTTCCCGTTCCCGCGGCGCTGCAGTTCCGGGCCGTGGCCGAGGTGAGCGCTCGGGGGCTGGAGGCGCTACCTCCCGGTGGCGCGATGGCGGCGGGACTGGGCCTCCTGGTCGGCATCCTGCTGGCGCTGCTCGCACGAGGCCGTCTGGTGCGCTTCGTCCCCTCGGCGGTGGCCATGGGCATCGGCTTCCTGGTGCCGGCGTACTACTCGGTGACCATCTGCCTGGGGGCGCTGCTGGCCGCGCTCGTGTGCCGTGTGTGGCCCGCTTCGACGCCGGCCTCACGAGGGGTTGGGGCGGGACTCATCATCGGCGAGTCCCTGATGGGGGTGCTCCTCGCCCTGCTGGGAGTGCTGGGTCTCATGTCTCACGGGTGAGGGGAATGTCGCACCGAGGAGCGTCGCACAACGAACCCTCGCGGTGTTGGTGACAGGATGGAGCACCATTTTCAGAGCCCTCGGAAATCCCGAGCCCTCCATTCAGAGGCAAGCTGAGTCCTGGAGCCGTCTCCTGGGTACCTGCTCCTTCGTGGCTCCCCGGGCTCCTGTTCACGCGCGCCCGGCTCTCCTCTTTTGTCCATGGGGGCACCATGCAAAGCCATTGCTTCGAAGTCCATCGCCGGGGGCGTTGGCGTCCATGCCGCATTTCCTCCCTGTCCCTCTTGGGAGTGGCGCTGCTGCTCTCCTCCCTGAGTGGTTGTGGGAAGGTGGATGAGAGACCTCCGGTGGAGCAGATCCTCGCCGCCAAGAAGCAGGCGATGAAGGAGTTCAACGGGCTGACCATGAATGGCCTGGGGACCAATGGTCTGGGGACCAACGGTCTGGGGACCAATGGACTGGGGACCAACGGCCTGGCCTCGGCCGAGTTCTCCACCTGGTTCCAGAAGGACCCGGAGCTCGGCGCGGAGGTGATGAAGTACTTCGTCTATTGCGCGGTACCCACGGGGGAGACGCGCACCTATGTCGACATGGCCTCGGGCACCATCTACTCCTGGAGGGGCGGATTGGGGCTGGCACCGGACTGGTCCGAAGGGATGCCGGCGACCGTGGACGAGCAGCAGATCATCTCTGCCTGTCTGGCGGCCCATGCGAACAAGTATGGCGCCCATGTCCCCATCTCCGTGCTGGGGCGCGATGCGAGGGGCGAGGTCATCCCCTACACCGACGAGGAGCTCAAGGACTTCCGCCAGAAGGAGGCCTGCTTCTTCGGCAACCTCTTCAACGGAGAGGGCGTCTTCTCCGGCAACGACGGGCCCAGGATGCATCGCAACCACAGCTCCGCACGCTTCTGCGCGCTGACGGACGGCTCGGACTTCAAGGACGACGATCTGGAAGACGACGAGCGCTGCGCTCCCATGCGCCGCATCCGGCACCTCAAGTGCAACAAGCTCTGCGAGCAGGACCCGGAGAAGAAGTTCTACTCGACATGCACCTACAAGGGCGTCACCTACAGGACCATCACCACGCGGATGCGCAAGGATGAGTTCTTCAAGTGCGGTGATGGTATCTGCCAGTACACCGAGCAGTGTGGCACGGGCGATACCCCGGACAACTGTGGCAGGGATTGCGGTCCCTGCCCGTAGGCTCCCAGGAGAGGTCGCGACGCGCGCGGGGCCTCTCCATCTTCGGAGTCGTGCCGGGAGTGCTCGCACGGGGGCGTCTGAGGCTGGTTCGTAAGCGCTTCCCGCGTGGGCTGGAGTGGGCTACATCGCTCCTCATGGCACAGGCCGAAGACACCCAGCGAAGCATCGAGGAGATCGCGGACCGCGTCCGCGGCAGCCTGAGCGCCCCCCGGACGGGCGAGGTCCGGCACGCCGTGCGGACCGCGCGCATCGCCCCGGACAGCATCCGCTCCAACGCGGATCTGGCGCCGTACATCGACCACACCCTGCTCAAGCCCGAGGCCACCCGCGAGGATGTGTCCCGGGTGGCCCGCGAGGCCCGCGAGCACGGCTTCGCCACGGTGTGCGTGAACGCGTCCCATGTGGCCACGGTGGCCGGCATCCTCGAGGGTTCCTCCACGGTGCCCATCGCCGTGGTGGGCTTCCCCCTGGGCGCCACGTTCCCGAGCGTCAAGGCCTTCGAGGCCCGCGAGGCCATCGCCGCCGGGGCCCGGGAGATCGACATGGTCCTCCACGTCGGCGCCCTCAAGGCGCGGGACTACGCGCTCGTCTTCGAGGACATCTCCCGGGTGGTGGAGGCCAGCCGGCCCTGGCCGGTGAAGGTCATCCTCGAGACGTGTCTGCTCTCCCAGGAGGAGAAGATCGCCGGCTGCGTGCTCGCCAGGGAGGCGGGCGCGGCCTTCGTGAAGACGTCCACCGGCTTCAGCACCGGCGGGGCCACGGTGGAGGACATCGCCCTCATGCGCCAGGTGGTGGGCGAGGAGGTGGGCGTGAAGGCCTCCGGCGGCATCCGCTCGGCCGAGGACGCCCTGAAGATGATTGCGGCGGGGGCCAACCGAATTGGCGCCTCCGCGTCGGTGGCCATCGTCTCCGGCCAGAAGTCCACCGCGAAGTACTAGTCACCCAGGTAGAGTCGCACCGTGACCGAGGCACAGCGCGAAAGGATGAAGCAGAGGCTGCTGGCGCTCCACGCCGAGCTGACGGGCAAAGCGCCAGCGAGGATAGAGCCCAACCGCACGGACGATGCTCGCATCGGCGGTGACGAGGACGAGCAGCCGCTCAACGAGATGCTGCAGGCCATCGCCTCCAACCGGAACCGGAGCATGGACGGCGTGCTGCAGCGCGTCGTGAAGGCGCTGGGCAAGCTGCGCAACGAGCCGGAGTCCTTCGGCGAGTGCGAGGAGTGCGGAGACGAGATTCCGCTCGGCCGGCTCGAGGCCATGCCCTACGCCGAGCTCTGCATCTCCTGCCAGGGCCAGCGCGACGCTCCCAAGGGCGGTCCCACCCGCCGCAAGCTGACCGACTACACCTGACGACGTCTGATCACCGCTGAACAGAGCGCGCGGGCCGGCCCCATTCGCGGCCGGAGCCGGCCTAATGAGGAGGGTTCCATGGATGCGAACTCATTGAAGGAGAAGGCCGAGGCGTGGCTCCGGATGGATCCGGACCCGGCCACCGTGGCGGAGCTGCAGGGCGTGCTGGCTCGCGGAGAGGTGGCGGACCTGGCGGATCGCTTCGCCGGGGAGCTGGAGTTCGGCACCGCCGGGCTGCGCGGGGTGCTGGGGGCGGGGCCCAACCGGATGAACAGGGCGGTGGTGCGACGCACCACGGCGGGCCTGGCCCGCTACCTCAAGGCCACCGTGCCGGACGTCACTACCCGCGGCGTGGTAGTGGGCCGGGACGGTCGGCGGCTGAGCGCCGAGTTCGCCGAGGACACCGCCTGCGTGCTCGCCGCCGAGGGGATTCCCGCGCTCGTCTTCCCCGCGCTGTGCCCCACGCCGCTCGTCGCCTTCGCCGTGCTGCGCCTGAAGGCCGCGGCCGGTGTCATGGTGACGGCCAGCCACAACCCCCCCGAGTACAACGGCTACAAGGTGTACTGGGGCAACGGCGCTCAGATCATCCCGCCCCATGACAAGGGCATCGCCGCGGAGATTGCCCGGGTGGAGCCCGCCAGCGAGGTGCCCCTGCTGTCGCCCGCGGAGGCGCACGCGAGCGGCCTGTGGCGCGACGTGCCGGACGCGCTGGGCGAGGCGTACCTGGACGCCATCCTGGCGCTGCGGCTGTACAAGCGCGGCTCGGACACGCTGTCGCTCGTCTATACCGCCATGCACGGGGTGGGTGGCTCGTGGGTGGAGCAGGCCCTTCTGCGGGCGGGCTTCTCCCGCTTCCACCCGGTGGCCGAGCAGCAGCAGCCGGATGGTTCCTTCCCCACCGTGCGCTTCCCCAACCCCGAGGAGCCCGGCGCCATGGATCTCTCCCTGGCCACCGCCCAGCGGGTGAAGGCGGACCTGGTGCTCGCGAATGATCCGGACGCGGACCGGCTGGCGGTGATGGTGCGCGACGCGGAGGGCCAGCTCCGGATGCTCACCGGCAACGAGGTGGGCGTGTTGCTGGGCCACTATGTGCTGCTGCAGGGGCCCACGCTCGCTCGCGGTCGGCCGCACGTGGTGACGACCATCGTCTCCTCGTCGCAGCTCGGGGAGATCGCCCGCGAGCTGGGCGCCGCCTACGACGAGGTGCTCACCGGCTTCAAGTGGATCGCCAACCGCGCCATCGAGCGCGAGCAGGCCGAGGGCACGCACTTCGTCTTCGGTTACGAGGAGGCGCTTGGTTACTCCGTGGGCACCGTGGCGCGTGACAAGGACGGCATCAGCGCCGCGCTGGTGTTCGCGGATCTGGCCGCCTGGTGCGAGTCGCGCGGGCGCACGGTGCTCGGCTACCTGGAGGAGATTCAGCGCCGGCACGGCCTGTTCCTCAGCGCGCAGCGCAACTTCACCTTCCCGGGCGCCGAGGGGGCGCGGATCATCGCCCGCATCATGGAGGGCTTCCGACAGGCCCTGCCCGCCAGCATCGGCACGCACGGGGTCCGCGCCGTCCATGATTACGTGAAGGGCGAGCGGCTGCCTCCCTCCAACGTGCTCGCCTTCGAGCTGGAGGGCGGAGGGCGGGTGACGCTGCGACCGTCCGGGACGGAGCCGAAGATCAAGTACTACTTCGAGCTGAAGGAGTCTCCAGGGGCGGGAGAGGCGATGGACGTCGCTCGGGCCCGGGGAGAGGACCGACTCCAGAAGCTCATCGACGCCTTCGTCGCGCTGGCGCGCGAGCGGGGGCAGCCGGAGGTGGAATCGTGAAGCGCAGTGTCTCGAGTGGATTCGTGGTGGCGCTCCTCTGCTGGGCGGGGGCCGCGCTGGCGCAGGAGTCGCAGCAGTCGCAGCAGCCGGTGTCCTACGGTCGTGGCCAGGGCTGGTCCCTGCTCGCCGCGGAGACGGTGGGGAAGGGCAGCACCGCCATGATCGGCCAGGTGGGCTGGCCGGGAGTCTCGCTGGGTGTGCTGCACGGGGCCGCCAGTCGCTTCGACGTGGGTGGCAAGCTCACCTTCAACTATGGCGAGGAGGGCGTCGTCACCCGCGTGGTACCGGGGTTGAAGCTGCAGGCCTGGACGCGGCTGCGGCTGCTGGACACGTCGCGGCTGGGTCTGGCGCTGAGCTTCGCTCCCGGGCCGTTCTTCTACTTCAACGACTACGGCACCAAGGTGGGACTGGCGCTGCCGATCGGCATCACGGTGGGCATCCCCGTGGGCAGCGCGCTGATGATCAACGCGGGAATGGACTTCCCCTTCTACGTCATCTTCGGTGCCGGCGGCGGCCCCGTCTTCCCCATCCTCCTGGGCGGAGGGCTGGAGTACTTCGTCAGCAGGGATCTGGCCGTCACCTTCAACGTGCGGATGGGGCCGTCGGTCTACCCCAACGACGTCCGCGGCAGGGATCGGGCCCTCTTCACCCTGGACGCGCAGTTCGGTATCGCCTGGAAGCTGTAGAGGGGCGCTACCAGCTCGCGATGCCCTGGTCCGGAAACTCCACCGTGACCTGGGCGCCCGTCAGCCCGCGGCGTCGCACCTTGAGGAGGCCACCCATGGCCTCCACCAGCTTGCGAGCCACCGCCAGGCCCCGCTGTGGCGTCCCTCGCGCGGTCTCCGTGTCCTCGCCCGTCTGCTCCACCGCGCTCCTCTCCGAGTAGAGCACGTGGAAGGTGGGGCCATAGTCCCCGAAGTCGTCCGACGGCTCCACCGTCAGCCGGGTGGCGCGGGCCGTGGCTCCCTCTCCCGGGCTCGTCTCCAGCGCGTGCAGCAGCAGATGGAAGACCACCTGCTCCGCCCTCCGCCGGCTCACCTTCGCGAGCACCGGCTCCTCCGGCAGCTCCAGTTGCACCTCCGTGGCCTTCACGTGGCCAGTGGCATGCAGCAGCGCCACCGCGTGCTGGGCCAGCGCGCACAGGTCCAACTGCTGCACGTCCGTGCCGTCCAGAGTGCCCAGAGGGGACAGGTGACTCA
>QKJM01000462.1 GCA_003249315.1 Archangium sp. | reverse complement strand
GGTGGCCGCGGTGGAGCCGAAGCCCGAGCCGAAGCAGGCTCCCTCCGTGGCGGCTGCGAAGCCCGAGCCGAAGCAGGCAGCGCCGAAGCCGGCTCCCGTCGTGGCGGCTGCGAAGCCCGAGCCGAAGCCGGCTCCGCTGCCCGAGAACGTGGTGGCGGCCGAGGCGGACGAGCGCGAGGTGTCCAACCCGGCCCAGCGCATCACCTCCCTGGCCTTCGTGCGCGACACGCTGAGCGTGCGCACCGACGGGGAGATTGCCCGCTACGAGGTGCTGGAGCTGGCGGATCCGCCGCGGCTCGCGGTGGACGTGTACGGAGTGGGCCTGACGGCCCGTGCCCCGCGCGTGCGCTCGAGCAAGGTCAGGGACGTGCGCGTGGGTGCGCACTCGGACAAGGTTCGCCTGGTGCTGGACGTGCGCGGGCGGATGCCGGCCTACGA
Organism: Archangium sp.; assembly: GCA_003249315.1. GTDB lineage: Bacteria > Myxococcota > Myxococcia > Myxococcales > Myxococcaceae > QKJM01. The sequence continues at coordinate 7,448 of QKJM01000462.1, read as the reverse complement.
GGTTGAGCGGACCGGGCGTGGCCTGGATGTGGTGCTCGGCGGCAAGGTGGCGCGCAAGCCCTCGGCTCCGGCTGACACGCCGGAGAAGGTGGTGGCGGAGAATGCCCCCCTGCGCCCGGTGCCCGTGGCGGCGCGGCCCGCGCCCGTGGACATCAAGAACCTCTCCTTCGACGAGCGAGACAGCGGTGGCCGGGTGAGCCTGAAGCTGTCCGGCCCGGTGACCTGGAAGGTCGAGCGGCCGGATCCGCGCAGCGCGGTGCTGACGCTGGAGAACGCGAAGCTGCCGCGCCGGCTGGAGCGCAGCCTGGACACCAGCGCGCTGGAGACGCCGGTGAAGATGATCAGCGCCTTCGGGGTGCCCGGTGACGACAACCGCGTGCGCGTGGTGGTGGCGGCCGATGGCGCCATCGAGGAGAACGTGCGCCAGGTGCCGGGCGGACTGTCCTGGCAGCTCAACGTCAAGGGCGTGAAGACGGAGCAGGTGGCCGTCACCCAGCGCACCGCTGGCTTCACCGCCGAGGCTCCCTCCTATGCCTCCGAGGGCGCGCCGCGGCAGGCCCGCTACCGCGGCAAGAAGGTGTCCTTCGAGTTCAAGGACATCGACATCCAGAACCTGCTGCGAGTGATCGCGGAGATTTCCAAGAAGAACATCGTGGTGGCCGATGACGTCTCCGGCAAGGTGACCATCCGCCTGCGCAACGTGCCCTGGGATCAGGCGTTGGATCTCGTCCTGCGCACCAAGGCGCTGGGCAAGGAGGAGATCGGCAACATCATCCGCGTGGCGCCGCTCAAGACGCTGGAGGAGGAGGCCAAGCTGCGTCAGGAGCGCAAGCGCTCGCTGGTTCAGCAGGAGGAGCTGCTGGTCAACCTCATCCCGGTGAACTACGCGGTCGCCAATGAAATGTCCACGCGAGTGAAGGACGTGCTGAGCGAGCGGGGCTCGGTGACGGTGGATACGCGCACCAACGTGCTCATCGTCAAGGACGTGCGCACCAACATCGAGAAGGCGCGCGCGCTGGTGCGCAGCCTGGACACGCAGACGCCGCAGGTGCTCATCGAGAGCCGTATCGTGGAGGCGAACACCACCTTCAGCCGCGAGCTGGGCGTGCAGTGGGGTGGTCAGGCGACGGCCACGCCCGCCACCGGCAACGCCACCGGCCTCATCTTCCCCAACTCGGCCATCGTGACGGGTGGTGTGACGGGCACCGCGCCGGGTGTCTCGGACGTGCCCAACTTCGCCGTCAACCTGCCGGTGGGTACGGGCCTGGGCAGCGGTGGTGCGCTCGGCTTCGTCTTCGGCTCGGCCGGCGGCGCGCTCGCTCTCAACCTGCGCCTGTCCGCGGCGGAGAACGAGGGTGTCGTGAAGACCATCTCCGCGCCGAAGGTGACGACGCTGGACAACAACACCGCTCGCATCAGCCAGGGCGTGTCCATCCCCTTCAGCCAGGTGTCCGCGGCCGGCGCCAACACCACCTTCATCGAGGCCCGCCTGCAGCTCGAGGTGACGCCGCACATCACCCAGGATGGCAGCATCCTGATGAGCATCAACGCTCAGAACAACCAGCCGGACCCCTCCAACACCGGTGCCAACGGTCAGCCCGCCATCCAGCGCAAGGAGGCCAACACCCAGGTGCTGGTCAAGGATGGCGACACCACCGTCATCGGCGGCATCTACGTGCGCCGCGGCAGCTCCAACACCGCGGCGGTGCCCTTCCTGTCGAAGATCCCCGTGCTGGGGATGTTCTTCAAGAACCACCGCGAGCGTGACGACCGGCAGGAGCTGCTCATCTTCATCACGCCCCGCATCCTCAACCGGCAGACCATTGCCCAGTCCCTGTAGTTGGTGATGCACCTACCGCAGTAGCCCAAGGAGTTGAAGTCCATGAAGCGAGTGATGATGATGGCGGCGCTCCTGGTGGCGTCGGTCTCCTGTGTGTCGGGGGGCGGAGATTCGGCGATCCGTCTCCTCCATGCCCGGGTGCTGAAGTCGGAAGGCTCCGGATGCACCATCGGCGAGTTCGTCATCAGCGGGGGCGAGCTCGACGTGTCGGGTGGTCGGAGCTACGTGCTGGGCCTGAACATCGAGTCCAACGCTGTTGATCCGAGCCTCATCGTCGGCGGCGAGAACTTCGGCTCCTCGGGGCTCAATGACGTCGTCCTCCGGGAGATCGTCCTCACCTACGAGGCGCAGCCGGCCCTGTCGCTGCTCTCCGAGGAGCGCATCCCCATCTACCGCCTGCTGCGCGCCGGGACGACCGATGAGTCCTCCCTGCTGATCAACGCCATCGGTCCGCTGGCGCTGCAGCAGATCCAGGACTCCGTTGTCCCGGGGCAGTCGGTGACGCTGTCCGTCACCATCAAGGCCCGCGGAGAGCTGGGCAACAAGGCCCAGGTAGAGAGCAACGAGATGACCTTTCCCATCGTACTCTTCAATAGCGGGTATAGGGTCCCCGAGGATTCGATCTGCCCAGAAGGCACGACCTTGTCCGACGTCGTCCATCCGTGCGGCTACCTGGGCCAGGATCAAGGCCCCATCTGCCGTCCCACCACTGCCGTCGCTCCTTGACCCGAGCGCTCCCTCCTCCTACAAGTAAGCAGCCATATGTCCTTCCGCACGCACCTCGAGTCGGTGGTCAATCAGGTCGAAGGGGCCCTGGGCTGTAGCGTGATGGGTTTCGACGGCATCTCCGTGGAGACCCATCAGAAGGAGGAGGCCGCCGAGCTGGAGCTCAACGGCACCTGGGTGGAGTACGCCAACGTGCTCTCCCAACTCCGCCAGGCGGCCGAACTGCTCAAGACGGGCGAGATCCAGGAGATCAGCGTCAACACGGAGAGCGTGTTGACGATCATGCGGCTGGTCTCCCCGGAGTACTTCCTGGTGCTGGCGCTGCGGGCGGACGGCAATTATGGAAAAGGCCGTTACGTTCTGCGGGTGACCGCCCCGAAGATCCTCGCCGAGCTGTAGTCCGCCGGGAGGACGGCGCAGTGCGCCGCGCCTTTCCACTTTGCAAGGCGCGGCCCCATCGGCTAGACACCCCGGACTTTTCAAGCTGTCCGAAGGAGCCTGTCCATGGCCGGTGTGATTGATACTTCCGACTTCCGTAAGGGCCTCAAGATCGAGGTCGACGGCGAGCCTTTCGAGATCGTCGAGTTCCAGCACGTCAAGCCCGGCAAGGGCTCGGCCTTCGTGCGTACCTCCATCCGGAGCCTCCTGTCGGGCCGCGTCCTGCAGCCGACCTTCAAGTCTGGCGACAAGGTGGGCAAGCCCGACATCGAGGAGAAGGAGATGCAGTACCTCTACCAGCAGGGAGAGGACTACTACTTCATGGACACGAAGAACTACGAGCAGACCTTCCTCAACGCGGAGTCGCTCGGGGACGCGAAGAACTTCCTCAAGGAGAACATCAACGCGTCCATCATGTTCTACAACGGGAAGGCCATCGGCGTGACGCTGCCCAACTCGGTGGACCTGAAGGTCACCCAGTGCGACCCGGGCATGCGCGGCGACACGGTGTCCGGCGCGCTGAAGCCGGCCACCCTGGAGACCGGCTACTCCGTCAACGTGCCGCTCTTCATCAACGAGGGCGATGTCCTGAAGATCGATACGCGTGACGGCAAGTACCTCACGCGCGTGTCCACCGTGGGCTAGAGCGGGTCACCCGCTGCATTTAGGGAGGGGACGGAGCATGGCAACCAAGCGCAAGTCAACCCGGGCAGTGTCCGCCCCCACGGCGCAGGCCAGAGGGGTCCGTGTGGCGGGGAATACCACCTCGCTGGACGTAGAGGCGCTGCGGCAGATCGTGGAGATCCTCGAGGCCTCGGAGGTGACGAGGCTGGTGTGGCAGCGGGGGGAGGAGCGGCTGTTCATCCGCCGCGGCCCCGTGCCGGTTCCCACCATCGTCCATGCGGCCCCGGCGCAGCCCTCGGTGAGTCCGGCGCCTGGCGTGGCCGCTGCCCCCGTGGTGGCCGCCGCTCCGGCTCCCATTCCGGTCGCGGCACCTGCCCCCGCCGTGGCTCCGGCCCCGGTGGAGGAGAAGCCGGGCCATGTCGTCACCAGTCCGTTCGTGGGCACGTTCTACCGCACGCCCGCTCCGGATCAGCCTCCCTTCGTGGAGATGGGCTCGGTGGTGAAGAAGGGCCAGGTGCTCTGCATCATCGAGGCGATGAAGCTGATGAACGAGATCGAAGCCGACGTGGCCGGCCGGGTGGCCGAGATCCTCGTGGAGAACGGGCAGCCGGTGGAGTTCGGCCAGGCGCTCTTCCGCATCGAGCCGGTCTAGATACGCGCGCGGGCCCGTGTGCCCCGCGGAGAGGCAGAGAGAGTCGTGTTCAAGAAGGTGCTCATCGCCAACCGCGGGGAGATCGCCCTGCGAGTCATCCGCGCCTGCCGTGAGCTGGGCATCGCCACCGTGGCGGTGCACTCCACGGCGGATGCCAACGCGCTGCACGTCCGTTTCGCCGACGAGTCGGTGTGCATCGGGCCTCCTCCGTCGAAGGAGAGCTACCTCAACATCCCCCAGCTGCTCTCCGCGGCGGAGATCACCCGCGCGGACGCCATCCACCCCGGCTACGGCTTCCTCTCGGAGAACGCTGAGTTCGCCAAGGTCTGCCAGGACTGCAAGATCCACTTCATCGGGCCGCGGCCGGAGATGATCCGGCTCATGGGCAACAAGGTGAGTGCGCGGCAGGCGGCGCGTGACGCGGGTCTGCCGCTGCTGCCTGGCAGCCCTGGCAGCGTGAAGGATGCGCAGGAGGCGGAGGCGGTCGCCCGGGAGATCGGCTTCCCGGTCATCCTCAAGGCGGCCGCCGGCGGTGGCGGCAAGGGGATGAAGATCGTCCGCGAGCCGGCCGCCCTGGCCCAGGCCTTCTCCACCGCGTCCGCCGAGGCGGTGGCCTCCTTCGGCAACGGCGACCTCTACATCGAGCGGTACGTGGAGAGGCCGCGCCACATCGAAATCCAGATCGTGGCCGATGAGCACGGCCACATCATCCACCTGGGCGAGCGCGAGTGCTCGGTGCAGCGGCGCCACCAGAAGCTGATCGAAGAGAGCCCCTCGGCCGCGCTCACCCCGGAGCTGCGCCAGCGCATGGGAGAGATCTCCGTGCGCGCCATGGAGAAGCTCGGCTACAACAACGTGGGCACCATCGAGTACCTGCTCGACGAGAACGGGCAGTTCTACTTCATGGAGATGAACACCCGCATCCAGGTGGAGCACCCGGTGACCGAGCTCGTCACCGGCATCGACTTGGTCCGCGAGCAGCTCAAGCTCGCCTACGGCCTGCCTCTCCAGCGTCGCCAGGAGGACGTCCTCATGCGCGGCGCGGCCATCGAGTGCCGCGTCAACGCGGAGGACCCCGTCACCTTCGCCCCCTCGCCGGGTAAGATCACGGCCTACAGCGTGCCTGGTGGGTATGGGGTCCGTGTGGACTCCAGTGCGTACGAGAACTACACGGTGCTACCGTACTACGACAGCCTGCTGGCGAAGCTGATCGTGTACGCGGAGGATCGGGCCACGGCGATCCGGCGGATGGAGCGGGCGCTGGGGGAGTATGTGGTGCAGGGCATCCGCACCAACATCCCCTTCCACCGGGCGGCGCTGGCCGAGGAGTCCTTCCGCGAGGGAGACTACGACACCCGCTTCGTGGAGCGACTGCTGGCGTCCGAGACGGGGACGCGGCGGCTGAAGCAGGCGATCGAGGATACGCCCTAGGGGTCGTCGGGTTGCCCGCCGTGCAACTCGCTGATCCTGCCGGACGTTCCCTCCGGGGGATTCCTTGACCCACCCGGGAGGATTCCGTTAGCTTCGGCTTCCCCCGTTATCTTCTTGAAGGAAGCGGAGAGCCCTGAATTTCCAGGGGTTTTGCCCGGCAGGGAAGCCCACGCTCGATGGACAAGAACAAGATCATCGAAGCCGCCGCCAAGCTCGTTGCGAAGGGCGCCTACGACAAGGCCATCAAGGAGTACCAGAAGGTACTCGATGCGGACCCGAAGGACGTCCGGGTCCTGCAGAAGATGGGGGAGCTGTACCAGAAGAAGAACGACAACGCGCAGGCGGCGCACTTCTTCACTCGGGTGGCCGAGAGCTACTCCTCGGACGGCTTCTTCTTGAAGGCGGTGGCTCTCTACAAGCAGGTCCTCAAGCTCAACCCCAACCTGCTGGACGTCAACCTCAAGCTCGCGGAGCTCCATCAGCAGCTCGGACTGATGTCCGAGGCCATGGCGTACTTCCAGATCGTCGCCAACCACTACGACAAGGCGGGCGATGTCAGGAACTCGCTGGATACGCTCAAGAAGATGGTGGATCTCGACCCCGAGAACGTGGCGTCGAAGATCAAGCTCGCGGAGCTGTACGCGCGCGAGAACATGAAGAGCGAGGCCTCCCAGGAGTTCAAGCGGGCGGCCGAGTATCTCAAACGCAACAGCCGGATGGATGACTGGCTGAGGGTGGCGGAGCGGCTGAGCTCCCTCGAGCCGGACAACGTGCCGCTGGCCCGGGAGCTGGCGCAGCAGTACCTGGCACGCGGGGATCAGAAGCGCGCGCTGGCCAAGCTTCAGGTGTGCTTCAAGGCGGACGGGCGGGACGTCGAGACGCTGAGCATGCTCGCGGAGGCGTTCCACGGGCTCGGCCAGACGGCGAAGACCGTCTCCGTCTACAAGGAACTGGCCAAGGTCTACCAGGAGCGCGGGCGCGTCCAGGACGCCAACAACATCTGGGACCGGATCGAGGCGTTGGATCCGGCGGATCCGGAGTTGCAGGCGCGCAAGGCCTCTGCGGCGGCCCCGGTCCGGGAGGCGGCTCCGGTTCGGGAGGCGGCCCCTGCCTATGAGGCGGCTCCGGCTTACGAGGCGGCTCCGGTCTACGAGGAGGCTCCGGCCTACGAGGAGGCTCCGGCCTACGCGGAGCCCGCGCCCCAGCCGGCGATCGCGGCCCCGGCGATCGCGGCCCAGCCCTCGCAGAGCCCGTTCTCCAAGCTGCTCACCGAGACGGATGTCTACGTCAAGTACGGCCTGCACGACAAAGCGCTGGAGCACCTGCGGAAGATCTTCGCGGTGGATCCGGAGAACCTCGACGCGCACGAGAAGGCGTACCACATCTACGAGGCCTCCGGTAACGCGGCCCAGGCGGGCGAGCAGCTCCTGAACGTGCTGCGCCTGTGTACGCGCCGGGCGGAGGTGGAGCGCGCCCAGCCCTATCTGACCACCATCCTCCAGCAGAACCCCGGTCACCCGGAGGTGCCCGCCTTCCTGGCCGTGCTGCGCACCGACACCACGTCCGCGCAGACGATGGCCGCGCCGGTGGAGACGGTGGGCGAGGACGCCATCCTCGTGGACTCCAACGACGAGGAGATCATCGTCGCGGATGCGCCCGAAGATGCGCTGGCGCAGCCGCCGGGGGACGAGCTGGCGCTGGTCTCCGCCAGCGCGATGGACGCCCAGCTGGACGAGG
>QKJM01000936.1 GCA_003249315.1 Archangium sp. | reverse complement strand
AGGCCGAGTCGGAGCAGCAGGGCCGGGCGAAGCTGGACGAACTGCTGGCGCAGACGCGTGCGGAGGCCGAGTCGGAGCAGCAAGGCCGGGCGAAGCTGGAAGAGCTACTGGCGCAGGCGCGCGCGGAGGCCGAGTCGGAGCAGCAAGGCCGGGCGAAGCAAGAGGAGCTGCTGGCACAGGCGCGTGCGGAGGCCGAGTCGGAGCGGGAAGGCCGGGCGAAGCTGGAGGAACTGCTGGCGCATGGGCAGGGGCAGGTGGAGGCCGAGCGGCAGCAGCGGGAGAGGCTGGAGGAGTCCCTGGAGCAGGCTCGTGCCGGCTCGGGTGAGGAACAGCAACAGCGGGTGAAGTTGGAGGAGTCGCTGGAGGAGGAGCGCCAGCTACGGACCGGGCTGGAGGCTTCCCTCTCCGACGTGCGTTCCGAGCTGGAAGTGATGCGTCAGGAGCGCGAGGAGCTGGAGACGCGCATCCGCGAGATGAAGGCCCGGCAGGAGGAGATCGAAGCGGAGCGCGAGGCTCGCAAGCTGGATGCGGTGGAGGCCCGGGTGGAGCTGGAGGGACTCCGGGACGACCTCCATCACCGGGAGCGGGAGCTGGCGACGCTGCAAGCCCAGGTGGCGCAACTCGAGTCCTCCCACCACCAGGCTCAGCAAGCCTCGATGGCTCTTCAGGGGGCCCACATGGAGCTGCATGCCAGGGATGCCCACCTCGCCAGCCTCCAGCAGGAGCTGACGGAGACGCAGGCCCGACTCGCGTCGGAGCACGAGCAGATGGAGCTGGTCACCGTGCAGCTCGAGTCGGCGCGGCGCTTCGCCGGCAAGGCGCCCTCCCTGGAGACGGCCCTCCATGAGGAGCGCGAGGCGCTGGGGGCCGCTCGCAACGAGCTGGAGAACCTGCACGCGGAGCTGACCGTGGCCCGGGCGGCCCGTACCCGCCTCGAGGGCCGGCTGAGCGCGCTCGAGACGACCGCCACGGAGGCCGTTCGCATCCTCGACTCCGAGCGCGAGGAGCGGACGCGGCTGGAGGATCGGATCCAGCAGCTCGAGGCCGAGCGCATGGAGTCCTCGGATTCCACGGCCGTGCTCGAGCTCTCCGAGGAGGTGGAGCAACTCCAGGCCACCCTGGCCGAGCGCGAGGCGCTGATCGCGGAGCTCCAGCAGCGGCTGGAGGCCCAGGAGGGGGCCGGCCAGGGGGATTCCGTCCAGAATATCTACGCCCGCGCCAGCGCCGAGCTGGCCGCCGCGAGGAACGAACTGCGCCGCCGACCGACGTCGGAGGCATCCGCTCCTTCGCCCCCCACCTCCCCGGACTCCGAGCCGGCCTCGTCCCCGAAACCCGACGAGCAGGGCTGATTCGAGCCGACTAGGATGAGCCCCGTGGGAGAGCGCTTCTTCAAGTATCAGGGTCTCGGCAACGACTTCGTCGTGCTGGATCGCCGCCGGACGGGCTCCGACATCGACGCGGAGACGTCGCGAAGGCTGTGCGACCGGCGCCTCGGCATCGGCGCGGATGGTGTCCTGTCCCTGCTGCCCTCGGAGAAGGGGGTGGCCCGGATGGTGGTCCACAACGCCGACGGCAGCATCGCCGAGATGTGCGGCAATGGCCTGCGTTGTGCGGTGAAGTACCTGGTGGACCACTCCGGCGAGCGGCCCGCGCGCATCGACGTGGAGACGGGAGCCGGTGTCCTGTCCTGTACGCTCGGGTATGGCGAGGGGGGCGTGGTGGAGGTGGACATCTCCATGGGGCCTGCGCGGCTGGTGGCCCCCAACCTGCCCTCCGGAGCCACCGGTCAGCCCTTCCGCGACGCGCCCGTCCCCGGTCACCCGGGTCTTCGGGGCTTCGCCGTCAGCATGGGCAACCCCCACCTCGTCCTGCTGGACCGGCCGCTCGAGGAGGCCGGTCACCTGGGGCCGGTGCTCGAGCGCCACCCCGACTTCCCGGATCGGACCAACGTGGAGTTCGTCCGCGTGGACCCGGACGGCCTGACTGTGGTGGTGTGGGAGCGAGGCTGCGGCCTCACCCAGGCCTGCGGCACCGGGGCCTGCGCGGCGGCCACCTCGGCGGTGCTGGCGGGGCGCCTCCCGGCCGAGTCCTGGCTGCGCGTTACCCTGCCGGGCGGGGACCTGCACATCCTCGTCCCCTCGAATCTGTCCGACATCCGCCTCCGGGGTCCGGTCGCCTTCGTCTTCGAGGGCGTTGTCCCGGATCTCCCGGGCCGGTAACTTCTCCGCCCGTCCACCCCTCGATGCAGAGACTCCCTCCCCGTGGCAGGTCCCATCCTCGTCGTCGATGACGATCGTTTCTTCCGGCAGCTCGCTTCCGACATCCTCTCCCGGAAGGGGTATCAGGTCGTCGTGGCGGAGAGCGCCCACCTCGCGTTGGAGGAGGTGTCTCGCACCTCGTTCGATCTGATCATCTCCGACGTGGTGATGCCCGAGGTGGACGGCTTCACCCTCGCCTCCCAGCTTCGAGAGAGAGAGCCGGACCAGGAGATCATCCTCATCAGCCAGCGCACGGACGTGAAGGGCTCGTCCATGGCCCTGCGCGCCGGGGTGGCCGACTGTCTCACCAAGCCCGTCGACGAGGCGGACCTGCTGCTGGCCGTGGAGCGCGCCATGGAGCGCGCCGCGCTGCGCCGCGAGCGCTCCCAGCTTCGCGATGAGAACCTCGAGTGGCTCCGCTACCAGAACATCCACCAGCGCTGCCTGGAGTTCCTCTCCCACCCGGATCTGGAGTGGCTCCAGGAGCGAGTGGCCGCGGATCTCGCTTCCCTCTGTGATGCCCAGAGCGCCGCGCTGTGGATCGCCGATGATCGGGGAGACCTCATCCTGCGCGCCTACCGGGGCCTGCTGGACAGGCAGTTCCTCGTCGAGCGCATGAGCCCCGAGGGGCCGCTCGGCACCCGCATGCGCGAGGCCACTCCCTGGGTGGCCCAGGACGAGCGCACGCCCGTCCTCTACGTCCCCTTCGTCACCGGTGGGGAGATCACCGGCCTGGCGCAGCTCTCGGATCCGCTCTCCGGCGGCTTCCGCCCGGAGCACCTGCGCTATGCGAAGATATTGGGCGACTTCGCCGCGGTGGGGGTGAAGAACGGCCGCCGCATCATGGCCCTCCAGCGGCTGGGCCTCAGGGATCGCGACACCGCCGCCTACAACCTCAGCTACTTCACCGACTACGCCTCGAAGGAAATCTACAAGGCGCGGCGCTATGGACGGACGTTCTCGCTGTTGACGTTCTCCATCGACAACCTGAACCTGGTGCGGTTGCGCCTGGGCGTCCAGGAGGCGAAGCGCGCGGTGCGCGGCATCATCAAGGCGCTCTCGCGCATCGTCCGGGACTCGGACGTCATCGCCAAGGCGAGCGACCAGGAGTTCTACCTGCTGCTGCCGGAGACGGACTTCTTCGGGGCGATGATGTTCGTGCGCCGGGCCGCGGTCGCGGTGCGCGAGGAGCCCGAGGCGCGAGAGGTGGAGGCGCGGCTGCCGCTGGCGCTGATGGGCGGGGCGAGCACCTTCCCCCAGGACGGCGAGGACTTCGACGAGCTGGTGTACCGCTGCCGCCGCCGCATGGACGAGCGGCGCACGTCGCTGCAGCGCAAGCTGATGCTGGACACGCTGCCCTTCTGGGACGAGGTGGACCTGCTGCTGGGCAACGCCTCCAGCCCCCGGCTGCCGGTGGAGGAGCGCGCCGAGCCCTCGCGGCGCGGCAAGGTGTCCGACGTCCTCTACGAGGAGCTGCAGGCGGAGATCGCCCGCGAGATGCTGAGAGATCCCAGCTCGCGCGGGCTGCTGTACGTGGGCGGGCCGGAGATCCGCGCGGACTCGCCGATCGCCCTGGGGCTGGAGTCGGCCCCACCGGAGCTGGCCTCGCGCATCTACCTGCTGGGGCGCCGGTCGGATCTGGAGTCGCACCCGGGGCTCACTCCCGTCTTCCTGGAGGGCGACGATCGGATGAGCCGGCACGAGTTCATCCTCTGGCTGTCGGAGAAGGCCGCCTACGTGCTGCTCCAGCGGCGCGGCCTGGGCGCCACCTGGGGCTTCCACTCGTCGGATACGGCCGTGGTGGACGGGCTCATCACCAAACTGCAATCCGAGTACGACCTGCAGCCGTACTAGTCAGGGAACGCCATGGCCCCGGTCCGGAAGATCCTCGTCGCCGATCCCGATCTCGAGTCGGTCCGCCCCCTCTCCCGCGCGCTGCGCACCCGGGGCTACCAGGTACACTACGCGCAGGACGGCTCGCGCGCGTTGGAGATCTCCGTGCTGCGTCACCCGGATCTCATCCTCTTCGACGAGGCCTGCCGGCTGCTGGACGCGCGCACCTTCATCAACATCCTCCGCACCAACCCTCGCACGGACGACATCCCGGTGGTGGTCACCACCAGCCAGTTCGAGGCGGATCGGCTGCGCGGCCTGCGTGACGGCTACCTGCGCAAGCCCTTCAACCTCGACGAGGTGCTCTCTCGCATCGAGCACATCTTCCGCCGCAACGAGGCGGCGAAGGAGCTCAGGAGTGAGGTGCAGGAGATCGAAGGCTCGCTCAGCCAGCTCAGCATCCCGGATCTGATGCAGATCCTCGGGATGAACCGGCGCAGCGGCCGGCTGAGCCTGGAGCGCGGGAACGAGCGCGGGGAGATCATCGTGGCGGAGGGACGCCCGGTGAACGCCCGCATGGGGCGCGCGGAGGGGGAGAAGGCGCTCTTCCGGCTGCTGGTGTGGACGGAGGGGACCTTCACCTTCGCGCCGGGAGCCAGCGGGGGCAAGGCGCGGATCCAACGCGCCATGGACGATTCGCTGTTGGAGGCGATGCGCCAGGCGGATGAGGTGAACCGGCTCCTGCCGGGGCTGCCTCCGCGCAACACCCGGCTGGTGCTCGCGCCGGACGCGGACCTGGCGAAGGATCAGCACCCGGTGACGGCGCAAGTGGTGGAGTTGATGCGCCAGCCGCGGGCCCTGGGCGAGGTGTTGGATCTGGCGCCGGCCACGGATCTGGAGGTGCTGGGCGTACTGTCCACGCTGCTGCAGAAGGGCGTGGCGCGCATGGCCGAGGGCGAGTCGGAGGAGGGGATCGCCCCGCTGATGGGGCCGGCCGAGCTCCACGCGCTGCGCGGGCGCATCCTCCGGGGCCGCGGTCCCTCGCGCGACGCGACGGCGAAGATCTTCGTCTGCGGCAGTGGGCCGGCGGTGGCGCGCCGCCTGCTGTCCCAGGTCCCCAACATCGAGGCGGTCGCCGCCGAGCCCCCCGCCGTGCAGAGCGGCTTCGGGACGCTGGGGCGGATGGATCTCAACGAGCTGCTGCACCTGGACTTCTGCGTGCTGCCACCCGCCGAGGCGGCCCGGCCCCTGTGGCGACCGTTCAGCGCGGGCTCGGTGGGTGCGCTGCTGTTCGACACCTCCGAGGCGGCGGTGAAGCTGGCGTACTTCCTGGCGTGGGACATCCGCATCCCCGTGATGGTCGTGGGCCACGAGGTGCCGGCGGAGCTGCAAGGGGCTCCCGCCGGAGCGGCCAGCGTCGGGGAGGACCTGATGGAGGCGCTGCGCAGCCTGCTCATCCTCGCGCTCAACCCCGCGCCGCTGCTGCCGGGAGTGCCCTACGCACAGCCGCAGGTGGTCTCCGCCGTCTAGAGCTCTCCCTCCAGGGCCTCTCGCACGCCCGGCAAGCCGGCGAGCAGCTCCAGCTCCGCGGCCTTCAGGTGCGACACCCGCCGCCCTTGAATCCGCTCGAAGTGCAGCTCGAGGCGGTGCTCTCCCGAGGCATCGATGTGCCGATGGAGACGCGCTCGGCTGCCCTCCTTCACACAGGCCAGGATGTCGTTGTGGAGGCTCTTGAGTCGTCGGTACACCTTCAGCGCCATCCTCCCCTCGGGCGTGTCGAAGGTGTGGAAGTGCCGGTTGCGCGACAGCGGTCGCGACGGATCATGGAGCCTCTCCACGAGGCGGCGCACGAAAGGGTCCATCGACGGAGGAGGATAACATCCGTTACCCTCTGTCTCAGTGATGCGTTTCCTACTTCCCTGGCTGCTCTGCGTCCTGTCCCTGCTGCTCCCTCTCGCCTGTAAGGATCAGGAATCCAATTCCGTCCAGAAGCAGGCACTGACGGTCGAGCAGAAGCTGGAGGAGGGGCAGAGGCTGATGGCCGAGGGCTTCCCTGAGCGGGCCGTCAAGTCCTTCCGGGAGGCTTCGGGCCTGCAGCCCGACAGCACCGAGGCGCTGCTGCTGCTGGCCGAGGCCCACCGCCGCTCCGGCAACCGGGGCGCGGCCATCCTCGCGCTCAAGCAGGTCTCGGTCATCGATCCCTCGGAGACCTCGTTCGTCCAGCGCCAGCTCGCCGAGGTGTACGAGCGGGACGGGCTCATCCCCCAGGCAGTCGAAACGCTCCTGGAGCTGCGGGACTCGGAGCAGCTCGAGGAGGAGGATCTCCTCCATCTGGCGCGCCTCCAGGCCCGGCAGGGGCAGCCCGAGGAGGCCTTCAAGACGTTGGAGCGCATCCAGCGCGAGCGCCCGGATGATCCGGACGCCAAGGTGGTGGAGGCGGAGATCCTCCTGATCAAGGGAGAGGAGCTGCTGGCCGCCAACCTGATGGATCGGTTGCTGACGGAGAAGCCGGAGCTGGTGTCCGCGCGGCTGCTGCGCGCGCGCTACTTCCTCAACAATGGCTACCCGGAGCTGGCCGAGCAGGATCTGGGGCTGCTCCAGGGCGAGGCCTCCCGGCGGCCGGAGGTGCTGGCACTGCGGGCGCGGGTGCTCCACGTGCTGGGGCGCTACGCGGAGGCGGAGTCGCTCCTCTCGGGAGGTGTGGCCGGCAACCCGGATGATGCGGAGCTGCTCGCCTGGCTCGCGGAGACGAAGCTGTACCTCGGGCGTCTCTCCGAGGCCCAGTCCCTGGTGGAGCGGGCCCTGCGCCAGCGCCCGCAGTTCGCCCGCGCCCTCTACGTCCGGGCCCGGGCGCTGGAAGGGCAGGGCAACCTGCGGCGCGCCATGGAGGACTACCGCTACTCGCTGAGCTCGGATCCGGGCTTCTCGCCCGCGCTCGCGAGGATGTGGCGCCTGCACCGACAGCTCGGTGACGAGGCGGAGGCCCTGAGCACCCTGGAGCGTCTGGTGGGTCTGGGCGAGGCCTCGCTGGAGGAGAAGGTGTCGCTGGCGGAGATATATGCGCGGCAGCAGACGCGGCAGGAGCGAGGCCTGAAGCTCATCGAGGAGGCGCTGCGCCGGGACAAGGGCAACGCGCGCTATCTGGCCATCAAGAAGCAGCTCGAGAAGACCGCACCTCGCAAGAAGAAGAAGAAGCGCACCGGGCCGGTCATCCTCCGCGGCGGGCGGTGAGGACGCCTCCGCGGCGATGCACCACGGAGGTGTGGCAGTTGAGTGAGTCAGAGAAGGACACGAAGCTGAAGCAGGACTGGGAGTCGGCGACGCTGGTGCGCACGCCCGGCTCGTCCACCACCGGGGCCGAGGAGGACTGGGAGTCGGCGACGCTGGTGCGCACGCCCGGCTCGTCCGACCCGCGACCTCCCAGAAGGGAGGAGCTGCCCGAGTCCATGGCTCCGGGGTGTACCCTGGTCGGCCGCTACACGGTGCTCGATCGGCTGGGCCAGGGAGGCATGGGCGTGGTGCTGGCCGCCTACGACTCCCGGTTGGATCGCCGCGTGGCCTTGAAGGTGCTGCGCCGAGGTCCCCAGGGGAGCGCTGGCGAGGCGGCCCGGCTGGAGCGCGAGGCCCAGGCCATGGCGCAGCTCAGCCATCCCCACGTGGTGGCCGTGTACGACACGGGGGCGCTGGAGGACGGCTCCCTCTTCATCGCCATGGAGTACGTGGCGGGGCAGACGCTGCGGCAGTGGTGTGCCCGGGCGGAGCGCACCTGGCGCGAGGTGCTGGAGGCCTACCTGGCCGCCGGACGCGGGCTG
>QKJM01000353.1 GCA_003249315.1 Archangium sp. | reverse complement strand
TGCCGTTGCCCGCCTGTCCCGAAACGGTCTGCTCGTCTGACAGGTTGCGACATCGCGCCGCCAGGCTCCCCCTGCCCGAGTCCCATCCACCGGGTGCCGTTGCCCGCCTGTCCCGAAACGGTCTGCTCGTCTGACAGGTTCCGGCAGCGCACCGCCAGCCTCCTCGCTGCCCGTGTCCCCATCCCCCCGGGTTCCGCTCCCGCCAGTGCAGTCGGTGCTCGGAACCAGCAATCCGGGGCGGCACGCCGACCCTTCGCCTGGCGCCCCCTCCACGGAGGAGGACTCGCACCGCGCCCATGCCGAAGTCCACTCGCTGGAGCGCGAGGCCCTCCAGGCGCAGCCAGCGGCTCGCGCGAATGAGGCCCGGAGAAGCCCGAAAAAGAAACGGCGCGGGGGGGCCTTGGAGCCACCCCCCGCGCCGGGGAACCACTGTTTCTACAGAGTCACTACCGGGTGATGTTCAGCGCGGTGTCGTCCAGGAAGAAGCTGGTAGCCAGGGTGACGTCCTCCGAGCCGTAGAAGTAGATGCGGACGGTCTGGCCCTTGTACGCGCTCAGATCGAAGGACTTCTGCACGAAGCCGGTCGTCTCGTTCAGGTTGCTGTAGGTGGCCAGCGTCTGAAGCACCGTGTTGGAGGTGTTGCGCACCGTCACGGTCAGCTTGTCGTAGGCCGTGGAGGAGGTGGTCTCGTCGGAGTAGACGTACAGCCAGAAGCTCAGCGAGGCGCTGCAGGCCGTCGAGGGGATGGTGACATCCTGGTAGACGTAGTCGGTGTTGGTGGAGCCGTAGCCGTTCATCCACGCCACGTAGCTGCCGCTGTGCGCGTTGGCGGAGTAGGCGTCGATGACGCTCGTGTCGGCCGTCCAGTTGACATTGCCGCTCTCGAAGCCCGGGTTGAGGAGGAGCTGCTCGTTGATGCTGCAGCTACCACCACCACCATTGTTCACCGTCACGGACACGCTCGTGGAGCTGCCCACGTTGCCGGCCGCGTCATAGGCCTTGGTGGTCAGCGAGTAGCCACCATTGGCCACCGAGGTGGTGTTCCACGAGAGGCTGTAGGGCGCGGAGGTATCAGTGCCGATGAGGCTGCTGCCCGCGTAGAACTCCACCTTCGTCACGCCCACGTTGTCGGAGGCGCTGGCGCTGATGGTGGTGGTGCCGCTCACCGTGGAGCCGCTGGAGGGCGAGCTGATGGAGGTGGTGGGCGCCGTGGTGTCACCGCCGCCACCGCCGCAGGTGATGAAGCCCGAGTAGAGCAGCAGGTTGGGCGAGCCGGTGCCCACGCTGGAGAGCACGCCGCTGGTGGCGTTGCCCTCGAGCGCCGTCTCCACCTGGGCAGGCGTGGCGCTCGGGTTGCACTGCAGGTAGAGCGCCGCGACGCCGGCCACGTGCGGGCTGGCCATGGAGGTGCCGCTGATGGTGTTGGTGGCGGTGTTGCTGGTGTACCAGGCGGAAGTGATGCTCGAGCCCGGCGCGAAGATGTCCAGGCAGGTGCCGTAGTTGGAGAACGACGAGCGCGCGTCGCTGCTGGTGGTGGAGCCCACGGTGAGGGCGCTCGCCGCGCGGGCCGGCGAATAGTTGCAGGCGTTGCTGTTGTCGTTGCCCGCGGCCACCGCGAAGACGACACCCGCCGCCACCGCGTTGTTCACCGCGTTGTCCAGCGTGGTGGAGGCGCCGCCGCCCAGGCTCATGTTGGCCACCGCCGGCTTCACGTGGTTCTGGGAGACCCAGTCCACGCCGGCGATCACCCCCGCGGTGGTACCCGAACCGTTGCAGTCGAGCACGCGCACCGGGTGGATGGTCACATTCTTGGCCAAGCCGTAAGTGGTACCGCCCACCGTGCCCGCCACGTGGGTACCGTGACCGTTGCAGTCAGAGGCAGAGCCGCCGCTGGTCACCGCGTCATAGCCGTTGCCCACGCGGCCGGTGAACTCGTTGTGCGTCAGATTCACGCCGGTGTCGACGATGTACGCATGCACCCCGCTACCGTCGGCGTTGTAGGTGTAGGTGCTGTTCAGCGGCAAGTTGCGCTGGTCGGTGCGGTCGATGCCCCAGGTGGCGCCGCTCTGCGAGGCCGTCGCCTGCACATAGGCATCCTCCTCGATGAGCTGCACGCGAGGATCCTGCAGCAGCCGCTGCACCCGCGCCTCGGGCATCCGCACCGAGAAGCCCTTGACGGCGTGCGAGTAGGTGTGCAGCACCTGGCCACCGTGCGAGGCCGCCATCTCCTGGGCGATCGCCGCCGGACCGCGCCTCGCCAGCTCCTTCAGCCCGCTGCGGAGGACGACGATGTACTGGCCGGGCACCGCGTTGGGGCTGCGCAGGAACTGCGCCGTCTGACCCACCTCCGACTTCTGCTCCGCGACCTCCTCCTGCTCCGGCATCGGGCCGCACGCGGCCATCATCATGGAGACGGTGAATACGGCCTGCGACAGTCTCAGCTTCATGGGGACCTCTCAGGGGGTGAAGACTGCAGATGGGAAAACCGCAAGGACAGGGATGGTTACGTTTCCTCTACATCCCTGTCAATGGGATATTTCCCGTTTTCTTCGAATTCACCCTCCGAGAAGTCGGCTCCACACCCTTCAGCGAGTGGCGACGTCGGCGTTGAGGATGCCGTGGCCGAAGAGCTGACGGTCACCCACCTTGTCCGCGGTGGCCTTCAGGTGCTCGCGCACCTCACCCGCCGTCCACTCCGGGTGCTGGGCCCGAATCAGAGCGGCCACGGCGGACACGTGCGGAGTGGCCATGGAGGTGCCGGCCTGGAAGCCGTACCACGCCGAGCCGTCGGCACGCACGATGGTGGAGAGGATGAAGTACTTCGCGTAGCAGCCCTCGGGGCCACAGTCCCCCCCCGGTGCGGCGATGTCCGTGGACGCACCGTAGTTGGAGTAGGAGGCGAAGGTGTCCGAGCCGGGCACCGCGTCGTAGCCCTCGGGGCCGAGGGGGATGTTGTTGGAGTTGCTCGCCGACACGGAGATGACCGTGGGGAGATCCGAAGGCAGGTGCGCCACCGTCCCGTTGGAGCCCTGGCCGGAGTTGCCCGCCGAGGCCACCATCACGCTGCCCTTGCGGTTGGCGTACTTGGCCACCCGATCCCTCGCCACCCAGGCCGCGGTGTCGTCCTTGTCCGAGCGATCGTACGTGCCACCCAGGCTCATGCTGATGACGTCGTAGCCCTTGTTGGCCGCGTCGACGATGGCCGCGAGCTGCGGACCGGAGAAGGCGCCGATCCGATCCACCACCACACCGCTCTCCGTGGTGTAGCGGTAGCGGTCGAAGACCTTGTACGCGGCGATGCCCACCCCGGGCGCCACACCCACCACCCGGCCACCACCCACCTTGGCCGCGATGGTACCCGCCACGTGCGTGCCGTGGCCCTCATAGGAGGGCCTCTCGGCCACGCTGCAGCCGTCCTCCACGTCCCACTCCGGGTACGCGTCGAAGTCGATGAACGTCCGGTAGATGGGGTAGGCCGCGCTGCCGAAGGTCCCGCCCGTCTCCTGGCAGTAGTTGGTGGCCACGCTGTCCACCACCTGCCCCAACAGATCCGGGTGATCATCCATCACGCCAGTATCCAGCACCGCCACCGTCACCTGGCGCTGCGCCTCCGCAGGGATGCGCGCCCAGGCCGCCGGCGCGCCGATCCGCCGCACGTTCCAGTGGTAGTAGTAGAGGTTGTCCTCCGGAGCGGGCGCCAGATATGTGCCCTGCGCCTCCAGCCCCGCGCCCTCGGTCTCGCTCAACGCCACCTCCATGGTGGCCGGCAGCTCGTCGAAGAACTCCGGGCCCACGGCCAGGACGTCCGGATCCTTCGCCATCCGGGCCGCGAACTTCTCGTCCCCCTTGGCCGTCGCCACGCCAATCTCATCGATGCGCAGGCTCAGCGTCCCACCCGCGTTCGACACCCGCTCCATCAGGTCCGGCGGCGTCGTCTCGCCCTTGAAGACCAGGACGTATCGGCTCCTCGCCGTCTCGTGCCGGCTGCTCACCGAAAGCGCCTCGGAGCGCACCGCCAGCGACGTCTCCTCGCTCCGCTCAGCCGCTCCACTACAACCAGCGATCGCCAGCGCCGACACTCCAAGCATCAGGTTCTTGCGAATCATTCGAGCCTCCCGGCCACAAATAGTAAAAAAATACAAATACACCACAATGGCACCATACACGCTCTAGACGGGAAAGTCACCCTCCCCAACTCATCGGACTTGTCCACACATTCCGGGTTCACCGGAGAGGCGGAGAAGCTCGCACACGGGCTCAGCGGGAAGCGGAGGGGAGCGCGGCGGGCGTGGAGTCGGCCTCGTCGCGTAGCACCTCCTGGCGGGCGGGGATGAGGCTCATGGCGCGCTCGGCCAGGGCGGTGATGGTGAGGGAGGGGTTGACGCCGGGGTTGGCGGAGATGGCCGAGCCATCAATCACATACAGGCCCTCGTAGCCGAAGAGGCGGTGCCGGGCGTCGATGGTCCCCGTCTGGGGCGAGTCGCCCATGCAGCAGCCGCCGAGGATGTGAGCGGTGGAGGGGATGCCCAGGAGGGTTTCCGTGGCCAGATTCATGGGCAGACCGTCCATCTTGTCGGCCACGCGCCGGGCCAACTCGGTGGCCTCGGGCATGTGGGCGGAGGGAGCAGGGCCCTCCTGCAGCCCGGATGTGAGCCCCTTGAGGCCAGCAGTGAAGAGGCCACGCCCGCGCCGCATGCGCAGGTGCCCCTCCAGCGTGCGCATGTAGAGCAGGATGATGGTGCGCTCGGAGAACCGGCGAACGAGCCACGCGGACAGAACCTTGCCGGGGTGGCGGAGGAGGACACCGAGCAGCTTCGCCAACCGCGCGAGGGCAGAGCCCCCGGAGACGTGGGGCAGCATCAGCAAACGAAAGAAGGAGGAGCCGGCTGAATAGCGCACCGGCTCCAGGTGCGAGTGCGCGTCGGTGTGGAGGATGGAGCCGATGGCGATGCCCTTGGACAGGTCCGGCACGTCCCGGCGCCGGCTCACCACGCCAATGAGCGCCTCGGAGTTGGTGCGCACGCCGTCCCCCAGCCTCTCCGAGAGCTGGGGCAGCCCGTCCGGATGGGCCTTCAGCTTGAGCAACAGCTCCAAGGTACCCAGCACGCCGCCGGCGAAGATGACGTTGCGGGCGGTGAAGCGCCGCTTGCGGCGGGAGAAGAGGGAGACCCCCTCGAGCGCCTCCACCTCGTAGCCGCCGCCGGGCAGCGGGCGCACCCAGGTGGCCTCGGTGTCCGCGTGGAGGGTGAGGCCGCGCTTCTCCGCGAGGTAGAGGTAGTTCTTGTCCAGCGTGTTCTTCGCGTTGAAGCGGCAGCCCAGCATGCAACCACCACAGGCGTTGCAGCCGGTGCGCTCGGGGCCCTCACCCTGGAAGTAGGGATCCGGCACCGTCACCCCGGGCTGGCCGAAGTAGACGGCCACCGTGGTGGGCTGGAAGTCCTCTCGGCCCATCTCCTGGCCCACCTGCTGGAGGACCTCGTCCGGCAGCGTGCGCAGCGGGTTCACCGTGGCCCCGAGCATCTTCCGCGCGGTGGCGTAGTGCGGCGCCAGCTCCGTCTTCCAGTCCGCCAGGTGCCCCCAGGAGCGAGCCTGGAAGAAGTCGTCCTTCGGGATGGGCAGCGTGTTGGCGTAGACGAGCGAGCCTCCGCCCACCCCCACCCCGGAGAGGACGGTGACGTGGCGGAAGACGGTCATCTTGAAGAGGCCCCGCCAGCCGAGCCGTGGCATCCACAGCCACCGCTTCAGATCATTGTTCCTCTTGGGGAAGTCCTTCGCCTGCAGGCGTCGGCCCTTCTCCAGCATCACCACCCGGTAGCCCTTCTCCGTCAGCCGCAGCGCGCTGACGCTCCCGCCAAACCCCGAACCGATGATGAGCCAGTCGCAGTCGAACGCCATGATGTCCTCTCCAGGAGGAGTCGGAGTACACTCCCTTCAGCCTATAACCGGGAGAGGGGCCATGCGCTCAAGAGAGAGAGCCCCGAACCGTCAGGACGCCTCTCCAAGCCCAGCTGCCCCCACAGGCACAGCGCCCCCGCCGCCTGGCTACCGGCGGGAGCGCCCATGCCAGAGGAGGCCCTTCACAGCCGCGTGAGGAAGACCGTTCGAGCGGAGATCTCCGCGCCGCGGAACATGTTCCTGACGCTGCTGGGGAGGTTGTTGTAGACGTTGTTGACACGATCCGAGCCCACCTGGAACACGGACCGCTCACTCAGCGGGCGCACGCTTCGCAGAGCAACCTCGGAGCCCGAAGCCTTGTTGCCGGTCGGCGTGGACGAGCCGCCGGAAGGTTCCCAGCTCGCGGCATTGCTGGCCCATCGCGTCTGGCCCAGCAGGGTGCCCGCGTTCGCGGCGAGGCTGGCGATGCCCATCCCTCGGGATATCCAACCCAGGATGTTCGCGGCCTCCTCGTTCCCATTCTCGGCGGCGATGGTGGCCCCGATACCGGTGCCGAGGGAGGCCAGCCCGAAGGCCTGACTGGAAATGGACACGCCCATGCCAATGGCTTCGCCGCGAGAGATGCTCAGCAGCGATCGGGACACCACGCTCTCACCGATCCCCGCCACCTCGTTCTTGATGACCTTCGCGGCCGCCGCCCCCGCTGACGCGGCGGACACGGCGGACCTCGCGATCGCGGCCACTCCGGCGACGCCGCTCACGATTCCCAGCCCGGTCGACACCCACCCCAGGATCGAAGAGGCCTTCTCGTTCTCCTCCAGCGCGGCCGAGGCGATGCCCACGGCGCTCGATGCGACCCCCACCACCGCGGCGGTCACGGTCAGAGTACTCGTCGTGGCCAGGCCGCCGACGATTCCCGTCCCGGCGATCACCCCCATCCCCACGGCGGCCCCCGCCCCGAGCGTGAAGATGCCGAACAGGATGCCCGCAATGCCCACGCCGATGCTCACCCAGGCCCCCGTGCTCAGGTGACCCGTGGGATCGGCGCGATTGACGGGATCGCTCGCGCAATAGAGGTACGGGTTCATCCCGCCATGCCCGAACGGGCTCCAGCCGTCCGGGCTGTGGAAGCGCATGAGGGTCGGGTTGTAGACACGATAGCCGTTGCCCAGGAAGTACCAGCCCGTGACCGGATCCAGGCTCTCGCCGTTGAATCCGATGAGACTCCCCCCCTCACCCGACGTGCTGCGCTCGCCATAGGGGGTGTAGCGGAAATCCTCGGAGCGCGCGCTGCCGACCTCCAGGGCTCTCACCAGACTGAGCTGACCGTCCGTGGAGAGGAGCCGCCCGCGCGAAACGGAGCCCTGCTCCTCCCCCTGCGCGAAATACTGGCCCGCGGCACCCAGGTAGGTGATCCGCTGATCGCCCAGGGTCTGGTTGCTCACGAGCTCGCCCTGATAATGCCGCAGGGCCTCGCCACCACCGGGCAGGGACTGTCCCACCAGCTTGCCCATCGCGTCATAGTGGTACTGGCTCAACACCTGCCCCGCCCCGTCCAGCACCCTCACCAGCCGGTTCTGGCTGTCGTATTGCAGTTTCCGGCCCTGCTCGTCCCGCGTGAGGTTCCCGGCCGCATCATATTCCAGGGCGATGGTGACTCCGCCGATCTCCACGGCGGACAACCGGGTCGGATCCTCCACGTCGTACCGGTAGCGAGTGACCTCCTGGCCGTCCGCGTAGGTCGCCTCCTGCAACGTGATGTTGCTCCACTTGTCGAAGGTGAACCGCTGCGCCAGGAGCGCGCGCCCACCAGCGCTCCGCGGCGGCTGACTCCCCGCGCACTGATACGCCTCCAGACGGCCGAGCGCATCGTAGCCATAGCTCTCGTCTCGCCAGAGCTCACCGTTCACGCTCGTGACCCGGCGGGAGATCCGACCGTTGCCGAGGTAGCTCGTCTCGATCACCTGCTCCGACCCGCCCGAGGTGGCGCGCCGTATCTCTCGACCGAA
>QKJM01000263.1 GCA_003249315.1 Archangium sp. | reverse complement strand
ACGAGGAGGAGCCATCCTCCCCAGAAGTTGCAAGGAGGCAGTCACATGGCGGGTCCGATGGCCGGCGTGTCGGCGGCACAAGTCGCCCAGCAGAAGTTGCAGGATCAGGGCGCACAGCAGGTCAACAAGCAGGGGGCCTCGAAGTTCGACGCGGCTCTCGCTAACAAGGCCCAGTCGGTAGGGGGGCCGGAGCAGGTGCAGCAGGCCCAGTCGGCCCAGGCCACCCAGCGCGCCGATCAGGTGCGTCAGGTCGAGACCGTCAGCAAGACGGAGAAGGCCGCTCTCAACAAGGTGAACACCGCCGGCATGGATCCCGCCACCACGCGCGGCGCCACGCCCGTCGAGGGGAAGCAGGGGGCCGACAAGGCCAACAACATGCTCTCCCACGTCATCGGCGAGCTGGAGCGGGGTCAGGTCAACATGGAGAAGCTCATCCAGGCCGGCGCCTCCGGCAAGGAGTTCTCCAACGCCGAGCTCCTCTCGCTCCAGGCCGGTATGTACAAGTACACCCAGGAGCTGGATCTCACCAGCAAGGTGGTCGAGAAGGCCACCACGGGTCTCAAGGACACGCTGAAGACGCAGGTGTAGTGCGCGTCTCCATGCTTCATCCTCAGGGCGTCTCCTCCCGCGCGGAGGGGGCGCCCTTGGTGTTTCAAGGTGATGGGTCTTGTTGGAAACGACTCCAGGCATCTAAGCTAGCCCCGCCCATGACGCTCCGACCGCACCTGCTTGCAGCCTCGCTCCTCGCGCTCGCGCTGGCCACCGGCTGCACCATCGACCTGCAGCATGATCTCACCGAGCAGGACGCCAATGAAATCTACGTCCTGTTGAGCAAGAACGGCATCCCGGCCGCCAAGGAGAAGGAGGAGGGCGGCAACGAGGTTCGCTTCCGCATCTCCGTGGCCAAGGCGGACGCGGCCCAGGCCGCGGAGCTGCTGCGGTCCTACTCCCTGCCCCGTCCGGTGGAGAAGGGGCTGAGCCACTTCGCCAAGGGAGGCATGGTGCCCACGGCCACCGAGGAGCGCGCCATGTTGCTCAAGGCGCTCGGTGGCGAGGTATCCAACGCCCTCAACCAGGTGGACGGCGTGCTCGAGGCTCGGGCGATCGTGATGATCCCCGAGAACAACGATCTGACGCAGCCGGAGGACCGACCGAAACCCTCGGCCTCGGTGTTCATCAAGTACCGGCCCGGTCCGAAGAACGAGCCGCCCATCCGCCGCGAGGACGTGCAGCAGTTCGTCGCCACCGCGGTGCCGGAGCTCAAGCCGGATGCGGTGACGGTGCTGCTGGCCCCGGCGCAGGCTCCCATGGCCGACGTCACCGCGGAGAGCCGCCTGCAGGCCGTCATGGGGCTGCAGATGACGGCGGCCAGCGTCAACCAGTTCCGGATCATGGCCGCCGTGTCCACGCTGCTGGTGCTCGCCTCCATCGGCCTGGCCGCGTGGGCGCTGATGCGCGGTGGCGGTGGTGGAGGTGGGGGCGCGCGCCGGCCCAGGCGGGAGTGATGCGGAGCCCCCTGGCATCTTCCCGGCATCGTTCCTCTCCCGCGGGGTGACCGTTGGATCAGTTCTTCACCTCGCTCAGCAAGCGCCAGACGATGCTCCTCTTGACCGCCATCACCTTCGGTGGCCAGGAGGGGATCGACTCGTTGGAGTACCTGCCCGAGGAGGAAGCGGAGCAGTTGCGTCACCGCGCGCAGGAGATCCTCCAGATCCCGCGCGACAAGCGCATCCCCCTGCTGGTGCAGGAGATCAAGCGCCTGGTGAAGGATCGGCGCGGGCAGCTCTGGAACGCGGAGCCGGAGCGGCTGGCCGAGCTGCTCCGGCGCGAGCGGAGCGCCCTGGTGGAGGTGCTGCTGCGCGCGCTGCCGTCCTCGCTGGCGGAGGCGGTGCGGGGACATCTGCCGCCCACGAGGGTGCGACTCACGCGCGAGGTGCGGCCCCAGGTGCTGGACATCGTCCGCTGGAAGCTGGAGGAGCTGCTGGCGCGCGAGGCCTCCTCTCACGTGCCCTTCCGCTTCACCGACGTGCTGCAGCTCCAGGCGCGCGAGCTGCTCACCTTGTGTGATCGGCTGGGCGCGCGGGTGCTGGGTCCGGCGCTCGCGGGGCTGAAGGAGGAGGAGCGCGAGGCGGCCTTCGCGTCGCTGCCGCCCCACCAGCGGCAGCTCGCCACGCGCTCGGTGACGGCCAACGCCCCGCGCAAGCTGGGCGAGGAGGAGGCTCGGGCGCAGCTCGAGCCGCATGGTGGCCTGGAGAACCTGGCCCTGGCCCTGCGTAGCGCAGGTGTCCATCGGCTGGCGCGCGCCTGCGTGGCTCAGTCTCCCGAGTTCGCGGCGCGCCTGCTGGAGAAGCACCGCGGGGAGTTCGGCCAGCTCCTGGGGCGGTGGATCCGCGAGGAGCGGACCCGGCCCACCAGCCGTGGAGATGGGGGCCGCACGGACATCGTCACCGATCTGGAGCGGCTGGCGGCCCGTGGGCTCGTCGAGCGGCCGATGAGGATGCCCACGGTGCGTACGGCCGGCGCCCAGCCCTCGCCGGGGGGCAAGCCGGTGGCGCGTGGCCCGTCCGTCTCGCGCGAGCTGCGCACGAGTGGCACCGATGGGGGGCGGCGGGCCTCGGTGGTGGAGCAGGTGGCGGTGCGGCGAGCGGGTGCGGTTCCTACCTCTCAGTTCGTCCCCTCCAAGAGGAGGGATCCCATCGCCGAGCGCGAGGCGCGGCGGGCGGGGGCCAGCTCACGACTCCCAGGGCGCGAGGCCTCGGGGGCCGCCCAGGACGGCTCGAAGATGCACCGGATCCCCCTGCGTCGGGAGGTTCCGGGGCGGACTTCGGGGTCGGGGATCTCCGCGCCGGACGTGGAGGGCTCACGCATCTTCCGCTCCCCGGTGGCCCGGGGGGCGAGCCGCACCGGTCTGCCTCGGGAAGAGGAGGGGCGGGAGGGCGCGCGACCGCCGCGGGTGCTCCGTACCAACTCTTCCGGGACGGCGCTGCCGGCCCAGGGCGGGACGAGCGTTCGTCGCGCGCCGCCCGGTCCCAGGGGACGTGGATCGCGGGGCGGAAAGCGCTAGCATCGGACCGACAAGGAGCTGTCCATGGCGATCGGCAAGGTGATCAAGGGCGACTCGGGAGCCGAAGCGGTCGCGAGCAGTGAGCGGCCGGTGCTGCGTCCCCCTCGGCAGGGCGTGATGAACGCCGAGGTCTTCGAGGCCCGTCAGTCGGCCCAGGGCATCCTGGAGGAGGCTCAGCGGGAGAAGGAGCGCATCCTCGCGGAGGCCCAGAAGGAGCGCGAGGAGGTGCTGTCCAAGGCGCGCGAGCAGGGCCGGCAGGAGGGCCTGGCGCAGGCCACGGAGCTCATCCTCCGCGCGAAGATGCAGGCGGGCCAGCTCCTCGACCAGCACGAGCGGGATGCCGTCGCCCTGGCGTGCAAGATCGCCGAGCGCATCATCGGCCGGGACGTGGAGAGGGAGCCCTCGCTGCTGGCGGACATCGCCGCGCGGGCCATCGAGGAGCTGCGCAGCGCCCGGGCGGTGGTGCTGCGGGTACACCCGAAGACGGCGGCGGTGCTGCGTGCGCGCAAGGCGGAGTTGATGGAGCTCATCGGCCGCGCGGTGGACGTGGCCATCCGCGAGGACACCGAGGTGGCCCCCGTGGGCTGCATCGTGCAGACGGAGTTCGGCACCGTGGACGCGCAGCTCCCCACCCAGTTCGAGATGCTCCAGAACGTGTTGCTTCCGGAGCAGGGCAAGAAGGAGGGCCCTCCCTGAGCCATGGCATTGGATCTCTCCCGTTGCTACTCCCTGCTGAAGGATGCGTCGTTGTACCGGGTGCGCGGCCGGGTCACCGAGCTGACGGGCCTGGTGATCAAGGCCAGCGTGCCCGGCGTGCGGGTGGGCGAGGTGGTCATCATCAAGGGCCATGGTCGCCCCGGGGTGAAGGCCGAGGTGGTGGGCTTCCAGGGGGACGAGGTCATGCTCATGCCCCTGGGCGAGCCCTACGGCATCGGCCCGGACAGTGAGGTGATACCGACCGGCCGGCCGCTGATGATCAAGGCCGGGGACGGGCTGCTGGGCCGCGTCCTCAACGGCATCGGCGAGCCCATGGATGGCAAGCCCCTGCCGGAGAACCTCGCGGACTGGTCGGTGGACCGGGACTGTCCGGATCCCTTCCTGCGCATGCGGATCGAGCGGCCGCTGCCGCTGGGGGTGCGCTGCATCGACGGGCTGCTCACGGTGGGCGAGGGCCAGCGCGTGGGCCTGTTCGCCGGCTCGGGCGTGGGCAAGTCCACGCTGATGGGGCAGATCGCCCGCAACACCCAGGCGGACCTGAGCGTGGTGGCGCTGATCGGCGAGCGTGGTCGCGAGGTGCGCGAGTTCATCGAGGACGCCATGGGCGAGGAGGGCATGAAGCGCGCCGTGCTGGTGTGCGCCACCTCGGACCAGCCCAGCCTGGTGCGTCTGCGCGCGGCCTACGTGGCCACGGCCATCGCAGAGTACTTCAGGGATCGGGGCGGCAACGTGCTCTTCATGCTGGACACGGTGACGCGTCTGGCACGCGCCCAGCGTGAGATCGGCCTCGCCATCGGTGAGCCCCCGGCGCGTCAGGGCTACCCGCCGAGCGTGTTCTCCATGCTGCCGCGCATCCTCGAGCGCACGGGCAACTCGGGCACCGGCAAGTGTACCGCCATCTACACCTGCCTGGTGGCCGGTGGAGACATGGAGGAGCCCATCGCCGACGAGGTCCGCGGTATTCTCGACGGCCACTTCATCCTCAACCGCGCCCTGGGCGAGCGCAACCAGTGGCCCGCCATGGACGTGCTGGCCAGCCTCTCGCGTGTGATGAGCCAGATCGTCTCCCCGGAGCACAAGAAGGCGGCCGGCAAGCTGCGCGAGACGCTCTCCACCTACGAGAAGCAGCGCGATCTCATCCTCCTGGGCGCCTACCAGTACGGGACGGATCCCCGGACGGACTACGCCATCGACAAGTACGACGCCATCATCGACTTCCTCAAGCAGGACACCCACTCCAACAGTCCCTTCGAGGAGACCGTCCAGCAGCTCATCGCCCTCTTCGAGGACTGACGCAACGGAGGCATTCCGGGGTAGGATGGGGGGCATGCCCCCCTACCGGTTGCAGGCCCTGCTCGACATACGCGCACGCGCCAAGGAGGAGGCCGAACAGGCCTTCTCCGCGGCCGTCAAGGCCCTTGAGAAGGAGAAGGCCGAGCAGAAGCGGCTCGAGGAGGAGCTGGCGCAGCGCAAGGCCGAGCGCAAGCAGAAGGTGGACGCCTACCTCCAGCAGGTGATGGCCAAGGGGGCCGGCATCAACGGCCTCAACATGATGAACCGCTTCGAGGAGCGCCTCAAGGACGAGGAGGCCCAGCTCGCGCTGGAGATAGAGCGCCAGAAGGAGGCGGTGAAGGTCGCCGAGAGGCAGGTGGAGCAGCGGCGGCGAGAGATGGCCGAGGCTGCCAAGGAGCTCAAGGCCATCGAGAAGCACAAGGAGAACTGGGCGAAGCAGATTCGCGCCGAGCGCCAGGCCAAGGAGGAGCTGAACCAGGAGGAGATCGGCAACACCTTGTTCCTGATGCGCCAGCGCAAGTAACCTCGCAATTCCCCAGGTGGTGTGACGAGATGAGCCGAGTCGAAGACGATCGCCAGGCGCAACGAGCCGCGGAGCGCCTCGTCCAGGAGAAGCGCCTCCAGGACGCGAAGAACAAGCAGCGGCAGGAGGGGGAATCTTCCTTCTCCAAGCTGGTGCAGCAGCAGAAGGCGCAGCAGTCCCAGACGCAGCAGCGGCAGGGGCTGGCGAAGTCCGTGCTGGCGCACCTGCAGAAGGAGGGCGAGGCCTCTCTCCTGGGGAAGACGAAGGGGGAGCAGCGCGGCGAGGCGAGCCGTGGCACGCTGCGTCAGGCCGGGAAGTCGTTCGACGAGCGCGTTCAGCAGCAGCGCTCGGGCGAGGGTGAGCGGATGGTGGAGGGCCGGCAGACGGATTCGGCCCGGGCCGGGCAGGCGGCCGAGGGCCGGCAGATGGATCATGGCCTGTCGCGGACCCAGGCCGAGTCGCGCCTGGAGGACGCCAGGTCCACCCACGAGTCCCTCGATGAGCGCGGCGATGCGCTCTCCAAGGGCAGCGAGTCGGCCTCCAGCGCGCAGGCCAGCCGAGGGAAGGGCTCGCTCAAGGCGGACTCGGATGGCGGCGGCAAGAAGGGGGGCGGGGACGGTCAGGGCAAGAAGGACGGCGGGGCCGAGTTCGCCGCCGGCTTCCGCTTCAACCCCGCCCTCATGGCGCCCGTTCCCGTGGCGAAGCCCAAGCCCTCCTCGGGCTCGGATCGGCTGCGCGCCATCGCCAACGAGATCGCCCAGAAGATCGTCGAGCGGGTGCGGGTGGGCACCAACGCCGCGGGCCACGCGGAGTTCCAGATCGATCTGCGCGGCGACGTGCTCAGTGGCCTCTCCATCAAGCTCAGCGCGAAGAACGGGAAGATCAAGGCCGTCTTCAGCGGCAGCGACCGGGACGTGCTGAAGATGCTGGAGGAGCAGCGTGAGGGCCTGACCCAGGCGCTGGCCGGACGCGGGCTGACGCTGGAGGATCTGCGCGTCGAGGCGAAGACATGAGCCCCGACATGGACGGGCCCGACGATTCCGAGCGCACCATGCTGGTGGACACCCGGCGCCTGCAGCGCCCGGCGCGTCCCGAGCGACAGGAGCGCCCCGAGCGACAGGAGCGCCCCGAGCGACAGGAGCGCCCCGAGCGGCAGGAGCGTGCCGAGCGTCCGGGGAAGCCCTGGAAGCCCTTCACCTTCTCCAGGCTGGAGAAGGTGTCCCTCAACGAGTCCCGGCTCACGGGGCGGCTGCAGTGGTTGACGCCGAAGGCGGAGGCGGTGGAGGCGCTGTGCGCCCGGCTCAAGGCCCTCTTCGACGCGCCCGTGGGCTTCACGTTGGAGGGCCTGCAGGTGGCGGGCGCGGGCCAGTTGCGCCGGCAGTTGACGGAGCCCACCTTCCTCTCCTTCCTGGTGGCGGGGCCGCACCGCAGCCGGGCGGTGCTGGAGGTGGAGCTGGCCCTGGCGCACGCCGCGGTGGACACGCTGCTGGGTGGGGCAGGGGAGATGGTGGGCCTGCGCCCGCTCACGGACATCGAAGAAGGGGTGATGAGCTTCGTCGTCCTCGAGGCGCTCAGAGCGCTGAGCCCGGGGATGGAGCCGGAGCAGGGCCGGTTGCGGATGGAGGGCGTGTCTCGCGGGGTGGACGAGGCAGTGGCGCGGCTGGCGGAGGATGCGCCGGTGCTGGTCCTCCAGCTACAGGCCACGCTCGGCTCGCAGACGGGCATGGTGCGCCTCTTCCTGCCCTCGGGGCTCCTGGAGTCGCTGGAGCCCGCCCAGGTCTCCACCCAGCGTCGCGCCGCGCTGCGTCTGGACATCGCCTCCCACATGGGTCGGCTGTCCTCGGCGCGCGCCTGGCTGCGCGCGGAGATCGGCTACGCGGAGATCTCCCAGGGCGATCTGGCGAGCCTTCGGGTGAAGGACGTGGTGCTGGTGGACTCGCTCAGCGCCCGGCCGGATCGGGGCGAGGAAGGCACCGCCCGGCTGCGCGTGGGACTGGGGCGCGTGGGCTGCCTCAACGCCGAGGTCTTCGTCGAGGACGGGCACTACCAGGCGCGCATCACCGAGCTCCTCCTCGGCGAGCAGTCCTTCCTGCGCGGCACCCCCTCCGACTCGGACGAGGCGGCCGTGGAGGCCCTGGCCGAGCGTGGCGAGGTGTCGGAGGAAGAGGAAGAAGAGGAGTTTACCAACCCCGAGCTGCACAATCCCCTGGCTGGAGGTACCTTGGAGGACAGAATGGACGCGGGTGACCTTTTGGGTGACATTCCGCTGCAGATCTCCGTGGAGCTGGCGCGGTTGCCGGTGACGGCGGAGCAGGTGGTGGCCCTGAAGGTGGGGCAGATCCTCGAGCTGGGGAAGTCGCCGGGCGAGCCGGTGGACCTCTCGGTGAATGGCAAGGTGATTGCCCGGGGTGAGCTGGTGGAGGTGGAGGGGCACCTCGGAGTGCGAGTGCTCTCCCTCGCGGGGTAGAGCCCCCCCGTGGCGGTTCCGCTTTCGATGCACTAGCCTCGCCCCCTATCATGGCCGTGTCTTCCGTCTCCCATCTGCGCCGTTTGCTCGTGTGTGCCTGCGTGCTGCTCGCGCCGCTGGCCGGGGCCGAGCAGGCTCCGGCTTCGCCTCCATCAGGC
This sequence comes from Archangium sp., assembly GCA_003249315.1. Classification (GTDB taxonomy): domain Bacteria; phylum Myxococcota; class Myxococcia; order Myxococcales; family Myxococcaceae; genus QKJM01. The sequence continues at coordinate 19,613 of QKJM01000263.1, read as the reverse complement.
ACCGACGCGGTGCGGGAGGTCGAGAAGCCACCCGCGGCCGAGGCGCCCGCCTCCCTCTCCATGGAGGAGCCGGAGTCCTCCCTTCCTGAGTCCTCTCTTCCTCCGAGCCTGTCCGGCCTGGAGGAGGAACCCGAGAGCCTCGGCTGGACGCTGGTGCGCACGCTGCTGCTGTTCGGCGCGGTGGTGCTCTCCATCTACCTCACCCTCAACGTGGGCCTGCGCCGGCTGATGGGGCTGCAGGGGGTGCCGCTCGGGCGGCCCTCCGTGGTGTCGGTGGTGGAGCGGGTGGCGTTGGATCAGCGCCGCACTCTCTTCGTGCTGAAGGCCGCGGACGAGTACCTGCTGGTGGGTGGTGGCGAGGGGGGCCTGCAGCTCCTCTCCAAGCTCGATGCCGAGGCCGTGGAGCGCATCCGCGCCGAGCGTCCCCCGGCCAGTGTGGTTCCCTTCTCTCCCTTCCTCCAGAAGCTCCTCGCCCGCCGCGACGCAAGCCAGCCGGGCACCTCCCAGCAGCCCACCGGCACCCAACCGCCGAGCGCCTAGAGAAATCTCGTGAGACCCTCGTCCTCCTTCCTGCTCGCTGCTCCTCGCGTCATGTCCCGGCTCTTCGCCGTGGCGATCGCGCTAGAGCCCTTCGTCTCCTTCGCCGCCCGGGGCGGCCGGCGGGGCGGGGGCTCCGGCGTGGATTCGGTGCCCGTGGAGTCGGTCAACCCCGACTCCTTCGCCTCGCGCCCGCTGGTGCTCATGCTGGCGCTGGCGGCGCTCTCGCTCGTTCCCTTCGTATTGATGATGGTGACGAGCTTCGTGAAGATCTCCGTGGTGCTCTCCATCGTCCGCTCGGCGTTGGGCACCCAGCAGATTCCGCCCACCCAGGTGATCACGGGCCTGGCCATCATCCTCACCGTCTACATCATGGCGCCGGTGGGGCAGGCCATGTACCGGGCCGCGGAGGTGAACATCTGGGAGAAGGGACCCTCCCTGTTGTCCTCGGAGGCGGTGGGCAACCTGCTGGAGGCGGCCAGCCGCGCCAAGGAGCCGCTGCGCGACTTCCTGGTGAAGAAGGTCACCAACAAGGATCGGGCGCTCTTCTACAACCTCGCCAAGAAGATGCGCTCCAAGGAGGACGGTGAGGACATCACGGATCGCGACTTCATGGTCGTCGTCCCGGCCTTCGTGGTGTCCGAGCTCAAGGAGGCCTTCCAGATCGGCTTCCTGCTCTTCGTCCCCTTCATCGTCATCGACATGGTGGTGGCCAACATCCTGCTGGCGCTGGGCATGCACATGCTCTCGCCCACCACCATCTCCATGCCCTTCAAGCTCTTGCTCTTCGTCCTGGTCGACGGCTGGTACCTCATCGCCAAGGGCCTGGTCGTCGGTTACCTGTGAGGCGTCCATGCACCAGCTCACCTACATCACCCAGCAGGCGCTCTATCTCGTCCTCATCGTCTCCGGGCCACCGGTGATGATGAGTCTGCTGGTGGGCCTCCTCATCTCCATCTTCCAGGCCACCACGCAGATCCAGGAGCAGACGCTCACCTTCGCGCCCAAGGTGGTGGCCGTGTTCGGAGTCCTGGCGCTCACCGGCGCGTGGATCGGCAGCCAGTTGGTGCGCTTCACCTTCCACGTCTTCGATCAATTCCCGGCCATCATCGCCAGATGAACGTCTCCGAGGTCATCGCGAGGCTGACGGAGCAGGCCAACCTCTCGCTCATCATCTTCACCGTGGGCCTGCTCATGTGCCGGATCATGCCGGTGCTGGTGCTCTCGCCGTTCCTGGGCGGCGAGGTGGTGCCCACGGAGATCAAGATGGGCGTGGGCGTCACGCTCTCCATCGTGCTCTTCCCGGCCGTCAGCGCGCGCATGGGCGCCATCCCCACCAGCGCGCTGCCCTACATCGGGTTGATGCTCAAGGAGATCTTCCTCGGGGTGGCGCTGGCCAGCATCGTCAGCATGGTCTTCGAGGCGGCGCGCGTGGCCGGCAACGTGGTGGACACCATGTCCGGCAGCAACAACGCGCAGCTCTATGTGCCCCAGCTCGGCCAGCAGGTGTCCCTCTTCTCCAACCTCAAGGTGCAGCTCGCGGTGGTGCTCTTCCTCACCCTCAACGGTCACCATCTGGTGATCGAAGCGCTCGCCGACAGCCTCATCACCGTCCCCCTGGATTCCTTCCCTCGCTTCAGCTCGGGCATGTGGCCCTTCTTCGAGGTGTTCATCCGCGTCTTCGGAGACCTGTTGCGGATCGCCCTGGCGCTCGCCGCGCCGGCCACCCTGGCCGCCTTCCTCACGGACCTGTCCCTGGGGATGATCAACCGCGTGGCGCCCCAGGTGCAGGTGTTCTTCATCTCCATGGCCGTCAAGCCGCTGGTGGGCGTGGCCATCGTCTTCGTCTCCCTGGGCCTCGTCATCGACCAGATGGAGGTGGAGTTCTCGTCCATGCTCCGGTTGCTGCGGGATGCCTTGCGGCTGCTGGCCTGATCAGGTGTTTCCGCCATGTCCGAGAGCGGCGAGAAGACCGAAGAACCCACACAGAAGAAGCTGGATGATGCGCGGCGCAAGGGGCAGGTCTGGAAGAGCAAGGACCTGACCGGCGTGGCCACCTTCCTGGTGGGCCTGGGCGTGCTCAAGGGGACGTGGGATCGGGTGGAGACGAAGATCTCCGAGCTCTTCCAGTTCGCGTTCGATCACATCGCCCACCCGGGAGATCTGCAGCTCGCCATCTTCCAGCTCATGATGATGGCGGTCACCACCATCCTCCTGCTCACCATCCCCGTGGTGGCCGCCGCGGCCATCATCGGTGGCGTGCTGGACTTCCTCCAGGTGGGCTCCATCTTCACGCTGGATCCGGTGATGCCCAAGCCGGAGAAGCTCAACCCCATCCAGGGGATGAAGAACCTCATCTCCAAGAAGCAGTTCGTCGAGCTGCTCAAGAACCTCTTCAAGATCTGCATCGCCGCCTACGTCACCTACGGGGTGGTGCGTGACGCCATGCCCCTGGTGGTGGAGACGGTGCGCCACGACACGCAGACCATGATGCAGGTGATGGGCGAGCTCGTCGCCCGCCTGGCCATGCGGGTGGGCCTGCTCTTCCTGCTCTTCGCCATCTTCGACATCTGGTGGCAGCGCAAGTCCTACATGAAGGACATGATGATGTCGAAGGACGAGGTGAAGAAGGAGTACAAGCAGAGCGAGGGAGACCCGGAGCACAAGGCGAAGCGCAAGGAAATGCACATGGAGATCATGGAGGGGGCGCAGATGGAGGCGGTGAAGGACGCCGACGTCATCGTCACCAACCCGGATCACGTGGCTGTTGCGCTCAAGTACGACAAGGACAAGGACGCCGCGCCGCGGGTGCTGGCCAAGGGCATCGACTTCAAGGCCGAGCGGATGAAGTCCATCGCGCGAGGGGCGGACGTGCCCACGCTGCGCAACGTGCCCCTGGCGCATGCGCTGCTGCGCGTGGACGTGAACCACGAGATTCCCGAGGAGCTGTATGATGCGGTCGCCGAGGTACTCAACTTCGTCTACGGGCTGAAGGCCAGCGCCTGAACCGTCGACTCCCGCCGTCCCGCCGCGAGGTTTTCCCGATGAACGACGAGGCCGAACTCGCCATCGCGCTCAAGTACGACAAGGACAAGGACTCCGCTCCGCGCGTGGTGGCCAAGGGGATGCGGATCAAGGCGGAGAAGATCCGGGAGATCGCGAAGAAGTACAACATCCCCATCATGCGCAACGTGCCGCTGGCCAACACCCTCTACCGCGTCGACGTGGGGCACGAGATTCCCGAGGAGCTGTACGACGCGGTGGCGGAGATCCTCAACTTCGTCTACGCCCTGCAGCAGGAGCAGGCGGGCGGCAATCGCTGAGGGGGGCTGGACTCAGGACCCCCAAATGGAGTGAGCTTCGGAGCTGACCATGGCGAAAATCAACAGCCAACCCCCGAGAACACCCCTCTGGCCCTGGGGCGGCCCGCGCTCGGTGCGCGAGAAGCTGGTCGACCCGTCCCAGTTCGAGCGCAAGAAGCGCAAGGCGGGCAACCCGAAGAGCCCGGCGCTCGCCTCGGCGGCGCTGCTGGACTTCATCGGTCCGGCACACTCCTCGGAGGAGCTGCGCCTGCCCACGCCGCCGCACCCCGAGGGGCACGACGCGGACCTGGAGAGCCCCTCGGATCGGCCCTTCCTGGGCAGCGTGGCCGGGCGCGCGGAAGACGAGCAGCGGCAGCGCCTCGAGCGGGGCCTGGCGCGCATCAACGCGCCGCCCGAGCGCATGGATCGTCTCAAGGGCCTGCTGCAGCGCGAGGCGCAGATGCTCTCCCTGGTGGGGCAGCTCCACGAGGAGGTCCTGGAGATCCAGCGTCGCATGCGCGAGGAGCAGCAGGACCAGGGGTACTGACATGGCCGCGGCGTCGGAGAGGAAGAGCCCCCAGCAGGACGAGGCGAAGTTCGCCGCGCTGTTGCAGCGCTGGGCGGACGGCAGGGCCACGCTGCGCGACGTGCGCGGCTACACGGACGAGGAGCTGTATGCCATCGCGAAGACGGCCTACTACTTCTTCTACCAGGGCCGGGTGAACGAGGCGCGCACGCTCTTCCAGGGGCTCTACGCCGTCAACCCCGCGGACCCCTACTTCGCCAAGGCGCTCGGTGTGGTGGAGATGGCCGCCGGCAACCCGCAGGGGGCGCTGGCCGCCTATGACGTGGCCCTCAAGCTGGCCGCGCAGGATGCCGCTGCCTACGTGGGCCGCGCCGAGGTCCGCCTCTCCCTGGGCCAGAAGGCCCAGGCGGTGGAGGATCTGCGCCGCGCCATCCAGTTCTCGAAGGACGGAGACACCCTCTCCGAGAAGGCCTCCGCCATGCTCCAGGCCCTGGGGCGGCGGTGAAAAAAAATCGGGGAGGAAAATACGGAGGAAACTCCGGCGAGGTCCCCGCGATAATCAGTTTGTAAGCCCGGCGGCGCTGGAGCCGCCCACCCAACGGAGCAAAGTCCATGTCCCTGCTTTCTGGAATCACCAGCTCGTTCCGCCTCCCCAACATCGGCAAGCTCGCGACGTCGGCCATCTCGAAGGCCAAGGACATCCTGAAGACCACCGCGGGTAGCTTCTTCAAGTCGGGCTTCGACGCGGCCAAGCAGACCCTGTTCGGCGAGGTCGGCAAGCTGCTGGGCATCAACTCCCCCACGACGGCGAACATCGGCGCTCCGGGTGCTCCGACGGCCGCTGGCGGTGGCGCGGGCGTGACGAGCACGACGGGCGCGGGCAGCACGCCGGTGGCCGGCGCGGTGGGCGGCGTGAACCTGGGCGCCACCAACCCGGAGCAGTTCATCCGTGACAACATGGGCGGCCAGGCGGCCGACCTCTTCAAGCAGCTCCCGCCGGAGCAGCAGAAGGAGATGGCGATGCAGGCGGCCATCCAGCGCACGGCCCGCATCAGCCAGCTCATGAGCAACATCCTCCAGACGCTGCACGACATGAGCAAGTCCATCATCCAGAACACCCGCGGCTAGTTTTCCGTGGGGGTTCTTCCCCGGCTCTGTCGAACAGTGCTAAAACCGGCGGGTGCCCTCTCAAGTGGGTTACCCGCCTTCCTTTTAAAGGACCAGCGACGATGGCAGACAACAAGGCCAATACGGATCTTCTCCGCAGCGCGGTTCAGAAGACCAGTCCCGACTTCATCAAGAACCTGCCGGAGGAGCAGAAGGACAAGCTCCTGGCCGGCGAGATCAGCATCGGCCAGATGGTGGGGCTGACCGGTCCCGAGATGCTCGAGATGGCCATGCAGGGGTTCCGCCTGTACGAGCAGGGCAAGTACAAGGACGCGAAGGTCGTCTTCGAGGGGTTGTGTGACCTGGATCCGGCGGAGGCCTACTACCGCACGGCCCTGGGCGCCATCTTCCTGGCCGAGGAGGATCTGCAGACGGCGCTCCAGCTCTTCAACCACGCGCTCGCGCTCAACGCGAAGGACTCGGCGGCGCTGGTGAACCGGGGTGAGGTCCACCTGCGGCTGGGCAACATCGTCGAGGCGGCGCAGGACTTCGCCAAGGCGGTGGAGCTGGATCCCGAGAACAAGGATCCCCTCACCATGCGGGCCCGCCTTCTGGCGGCCGCGGCGCTCGAGACGATCGAAGCGGCCCAGAAGGGCTCCAGCTCGGACTCGAAGTAACGCTTCGTCCGTGATGGGTGGACGCCCCGGTGTGATGCCTCTGGTGGCATCTCCCGGGGCGTTCCTCTTGCGGGGGGAGGGGCTCCCCTCTACAGGGCGCCCATATGGAGAGAGGGCCTTGGGGCCGGAGGGCCTGACAGGCTAGGATGACCCACTCCGATGACCGCCCCGAGCAACAGCTTCCTCGCCAAGTACTCCGACATCGTCCTCGCCTGCGTGGTGGTGGCAATCGTCGGGATGATGATCGTCCCGCTGCCCACCGTGCTGATGGACGTGCTCCTCACGTTGAACATCAGCATCTCCGTGGTGCTGCTGCTCATCTCCCTCTACGTCCCTCAGGCGTTGAGGTTGTCGGTGTTCCCGACGTTGCTGCTCATCACCACCCTGTACCGGCTGGCGCTGACCATCTCCACCACGCGCCTCATCCTGTTGACGGGAGATCCGGGCGAGGTGGTGGTGGCCTTCGGCAACTTCGTGGTCCAGGGCAACTTCGTCGTGGGCACGGTCATCTTCATCATCCTCGTCATCGTCAACTTCATCGTCATCTCGAAGGGCAGCGAGCGCGTGGCCGAGGTGGCCGCCCGCTTCACCCTGGACGCCATGCCCGGCAAGCAGATGTCCATCGACGCGGACATGCGCGCGGGCGCCATCGACATGGAGGAGGGCAAGCGCAAGCGCCGGGATCTGGAGCGCGAGAGCCAGCTCTTCGGCGCCATGGACGGTGCGATGAAGTTCGTCAAGGGCGACGCCATCGCCGGCATCATCATCACCGTCATCAACATCGTGGGCGGGCTGATCATCGGCGTGACGCAGAAGGGGATGGACGTGGGCGGCGCGGCGCAGAAGTACACGCTGCTCACCATCGGTGACGGTCTGGTGGGGATGATCCCCGCCCTCCTCATCTCCACGTGCGCCGGTATCATCGTGACGCGCGTGGGCGGCGAGGAGGAGGGGGCTCACCTGGGCAAGGACGTGGGCACGCAGCTCACCGCCTATCCCAAGGCCATCGCCATCGCGGCGGGGATGCTCTTCGTGCTGGGCGTCATCCCCGGCCTGCCGAAGATTCCCTTCTTCCTCCTGAGCGGAGCGGCCGGCTACGGCGCCTGGTCGATGCTGAAGAAGGAGAAGGCGCTCGCCTCGGGGGAGGATTCGGGCATGATGGGCGCGGAGGGGGAGGAGGGCGAGGTGCCGTCGGCCACCGAGCCGCAGCCCAAGGAGCCGATGGATCCGGACTCCGAACTCTTCATCCCCGTCGTCACCCCCATCGTGATGGAGGTGAGCGACTCGCTGGTGCCCTTCGTGGACTCGCGCCAGGACGGGGGCAAGTTCCTCTTCGAGCTCATCCCCTTCATGCGCGACGGCCTCTTCGTGGAGCTGGGGGTGCGCTACCCCGGCGTGCGCGCGCGCGGCAACCCCGGCCTCCCTCCCGGCTCCTACCAGATTCAGATCAACGAGGTTCCCGTGGTGATGGGGCAGGCCACGCTTGACCACGTCCTCGTCAACGACACGGTGGATCGGCTGCGGCTGATGAACATCCAGGGCGTCGAGGCGGTCAACCCCGCCACCCGCCAGCCCGCGGCCTGGGTGCCCCAGGAGCACCGGGAGGTGCTCGAGGCAGCGGGGCTCACCACCTGGGACGTCCCCGGCTACATGATCCTCCACCTGGCCGCCGTGCTGCGCCGCCATGCGCGCGAGTTCGTCGGCGTCCAGGAGGCCCAGTCCATGTTGGACCAATTGGAGAAGGCCTTCCCCGCCATCGTGAAGGAGGTCATCCCCAAGGTCGTCAACGTCCTCAAGCTCACCGACATCCTCGGACGGCTGGTGGAGGAGGAGATCTCCATCCGGGACTTGCGCGGCATCCTCCAGGCGCTGGCCGAGTACGGTCAGGTGGAGGCGGACAACGTGATGCTCACCGAGCACGTGCGCTCCAGCCTGAGGCGCTACGTGTCCCACAAGTACGCGCGAGGCACCGGCACGCTGGTCGTCTACCTGTTGGATCCGCAGATCGAAGAGGCCATCCGCAGCTCCATCAAGCGCACCTCGGCGGGTACCCACCTGGCCCTGGAGCCGGACATCGCCCAGGAGATCGTCCAGGCCGTCAAGTCCGAGTGCGGCCACCTGCCGCCGAGCGCCCAGCGGCCCGTCATCCTCACCGCGATGGACATCCGGCGCTACGTGCGCAAGCTGCTGGAGTACGAGTTCAACCCGGCCTTCGCCGTGGTCAGCTACCAGGAGCTGTCGCCGGACCTGAACATCCAGCCGGTGGCCCGAATCTCCATCCGCTAGGCCCGGGGGCGCACCGCGCGGGGTGCTTCCCTCCGGGCTCCCGGAGGGCTCAGCCGCCGGAGTGCTTGTACGCGTTCTGCGCCTCCTCCAGCATCTGCCGGAAGAAGGCCTGGCGCGCGCTGGCCTTGTGGGGGGCGTACATCACGATGCCGACGAGCATCTTCCTCAGCTTGGGTAGCGACAACTCCTTGTACTTGTCGCCATTCTCCCACCAGGACAGTGACAGCTTCCCGGCGTAATCCGCCCCCGCGGCGTGCTTGTTGAGGCTCTTGAGGGACTGTTTCGCCAGCTCGAGCGCCGCCTCGCGCGTCGTGGCCTTCTCGACGTCCTCCGTGAACTGAGCGATGATCGCCTGCTGCGTGGCGGTGCTCACGTTGCTCGAGCCCATGTCTCCGGTCGAGCTGGCGGTGAAGGTGCTCTGCGTCGAGAATCCAGCTTGCTGCCGCGGAGTCGCGGCCTGGGATCCGGCCGTCGGGGATGTCGAGGCGCGGAGCGCGGGCGGACGGCTCTTCACCAGCCCGCTCGAAATCTTCGTTCCCATGGTTTTCCCCCCTTCGTAGGAAGTCATGAAGGATAGCGGCTCGAGCGGGGACGTCGCGTGCCGGCGGCACGCGAATTCCGGGAGACCGTTTGCCTTCAAACACCCGCGAACAGTGCGACCAGCAGCCCCAGCGCGGCCAGACCGATGACGCCCATCAGCACGAAGGGAATCACCCGCTTGATGCCACCGCCGGCTCCCTCGGACGGCTCCTCGTCGTCGTCCTCCGGCTCATCCTCCGGCTCCTCGTCATCCTCCGGCTCCTCGGGCTCGGGTTCCTCGGGTTCTGGCTCTTCGGGCTCGGGCTCCTCGGCGGGGGGCTCCTCGGCGGCGGGCGGAGGGGCCTCCTCCTTCGGTTGCTCCTCCTCGGGTTCCGGCTCCGGCGCGGGAGCGGGCTTCCGCGACGAAGAGGAGCCGCGCAGGGCGGGCAGCGCGTGCGTCGAGCCGCCCTTGTTGAGGCCCAGTTCCTCTGAGAGGGCCGCCGCGGGCTCCTCGGGAGCTTCCGAGGGGCACACGTAGACGAGCCGCACGCCGCCCACCTCCAGTTCGTCCCCGTCCCGGAGCGTCTTGCGTGTCGTCCGCTTGCGGTTGACCTTGATGCCGTTGCGGCTGCCCAGGTCCTCCACGTGCGTGCCGGACCAGTCGCGCCGTACCTTCACGTGGCGGCGGGAGATGAGATCGTCCCGGAACACCACGTCCGCGGAGTCGTCCCGGCCGATGACGAGCTCCTGGGCGTCGCCGATCTCGATGCGCTCGCCCTCGCGGGGGCCGTTCATCACCCGGAGGTAGCGCTCCTCGTCGCCGGACAGGCCCCGCATCACGTCCTTCACCATGTTGCGGGCGACGAAGGAGGTCTTCTGCGAGTCCACGTCGTGCGGCAGGTCGGCGACCTTGTCGAAGCGCACGTCGAACTGGGCGATGACGATGACGTCGCCGTTGCGCAGCAGGCGCTTCTCTCCCTTGGGGAGGGGCTTGCCGTTCACCTGGGTGCCGTAGGAGCTGCCCAGGTCTTCCAGGAAGAAGAGGTTGCCCTCCTGGGTGATGCGCGCGTGGTTGCGGGACACGGCCTGTTGAGCCAGCACCACCTGGCAGCCCTTGTCGCGGCCGAGGGTGATGATGGGTTCTTCCAGGACGTGCTCGGTGGACCTGCCACCGGCTTCACTGCTTTGCTTGACGGTAAGCCTGACGCTCATCGGGGGAGGAGGGGGACGAGAAGAGGACTAGTAGGAGGCGCTGAGGAAGCTCTCGCAGGCCTCCATCTCGGCGGGGAAGTCCTCCACCGAGCCGTACTTGAGGAAGTTCTTGCAGGCCACCTCGGCGTGCTCGCGCTTGTGGCCCTCCGAGTAGAGCAGGAAGAGGCCGTAGTGGCAGGGGGCGTACTTGCCGTCCAGCTTGAGGCACTGCTTGTAGGTGCGCTCCTCGGCGGCCACCAGACCCCGCTCCTTGTACTGGCGGGCGAGCAGGAAGAGGGCCTCGGGGTTGTTCTCCGCCTGCCGGGTGTCGCGCAGCTCCTTGAGCGCCGAGTCGTTGAGGGCGGCCTTGCGCTGGGCGATGCTCAGGTTGTCCAGGCACAGCGGGTGCCTGTTGTCGAGGGCCACGCAGCTTCCGAAGCTCTGCTTCGCCTCCGCGAAGCGGCTGAGCTCCATCTGCACCGCGCCCAGATCATTCCACCAGTCCGCGTTGAGGTTGGGCGCCAGCTCCACCGCCTTGCGCAGCTTCTCCTCGGCCTCCTCGAGCTGGTTGCGGCGGTAGCTCACCACCCCCAGGCCGTGGTGGATCTCGGCGATGTTGGGGTTGATGGCGAGGATGGTCTGGAGCTCCTTCTCCGCCTGATCCAGCTTGTCCAGGTTGATGAAGGTGAGCGCCAGGTTGTAGCGGGCCTCGATGTAGTCGGGGTTGATCTTCAGCGCGCGCTGGAAGTTGTCGTGCGCCTTCCCGTTGGCGCCCTCGTCCAGGTACAGCTTGCCGAGGTTGAGGTAGGCGGAGGCCTGGTCCTGGTTGAAGCGGATGGCCTTGATGAAGTGGGCCTTGGCGTCCGCCTTGCGGCCGGTGCCCATGGCGATGATGCCCTTGTTGACCCACAGGTCGGCGTACTGGGGGGCGAACTCCAGGCCGAGATCACAGTAGATTTCGGCCTGCCGCATGTCGCCGGCCTGGATCTGCTGGGCGCACAGCTCGTTGTTGAAGAGGGCGCGATCGTTCGGTGGCGGAGTGGTGAGGCAACCGAGAGAGAGGAGCAGGGGCGCGGCGAGCGCGAGACGAAGGGCACGCATGTCGGTCCGACAGTGTAGGAGAGGCATCCCCCCCGGATCAACGCCCCCCAACGAGGGAAATCCCCGCCGTTTCGCCAGTTTAGCGTCGGGGCCGGGCCGCGCTAGAGTCGGGGGCACCATGCGCTCGTTTCTCTATACCCTTGGAATCCTGGTGGCCCTCTGCGCGGCGCGTCCGGCCCAGGCCCAGTTCGCCAACCGCGGCATGGGTCTGTCCGCGGGCTACATGAACTTCAACCGCACCGCCGGCCTGGATGGTGGCGTCTTCCTGGGCTTCGACGCCAGCCTCTACATCGAGAGCGGCTTCGAGGTGGTGTCGCTCACGAAGGTGATGTTCCCGGTGGATCCGGGGAGCGGGCAGCGGGTGGTGGGCGTGGCGCCGTCACTCGGCCTGCGCTACCTCTTCCTGGAGGAGTCCATCCGTCCGTACCTGGGGGCAGATATCAGCTACCTCCACGTCTTCAAGCCGGAGACGGCGGCGCAGTACGCGGGGATCGGACCCAACGCGGGAGTGGACTTCTTCGTGACGGACTCCGTCAGCCTGGGAGCGCGTGTGCAGTACAACGTGTACCTGTCGCTGAATGATCCGCTCCAGACGTCGCTCACCCTGAGCGCGGGCGCGACCGTCTACTACTAGGCGACGGCGCGGGCCCGGACCCCGGCCCGAGAGCCGGGGGAGGGCAGGAGGGCGGCGGCCACCAGCAGGGTCCACTTCTCGTCCGAGAGGTGGGCCGGCTTCTCCATGGCCAGCAGCTCCTGCAGCCGGGCGCCGAGGGCGGAGAAGAGCCGCAGGCGGGCCTCCATGCGCAGCTCCTCGCGCCGAAGTGCCGCGGTGAGCACCAGCTCGCGCGCCTCGGCGCTCAGCCGCTTCACCCGCGAGACGAAGAGCGGATCCGCCAGCAGGCCCTCTCCAGCGGCGGCCCCGATGGCGGAGGGGACCTTGAGGCGGCGCTCGCGCACCACGACGGTGCCGGCGAGCATGTCCCCCAGCCGCTGTTGCGAGCCGGAGAGCAGCGCCGTCAGCCCGCCCACCAGATAGAGGATGGGGAGGCGATCCACCGGCCGCGCCAGGTTGCGCAGCGCCGCGTGGTAGAAGCCGATGCGCACCCCGCTCCGCTGAATCACCCGCAGACCCAGTATCCGCTTGCCCACCGTCTGTCCGCTCCAGGCCGTCTCCAGGGCGATGGCATAGCCCCAGTCCACCAGGAAGTAGACGACCAGGCCCAGCGCGCTGGCGAAGCCGGGAAAGGCGATCATCACCAGGCTCAGCCCGGTGAGCAGCATGCTGGTGCCGAGGAGGACGAGGAGCGCGTCCACCACCCAGGCCAGGAAGCGCGAGTAGAGCCCGGCGAGGGTGAAGCGGAACTCCACGTACTCAGGGGTGAGCACGGCGTGCGTGCCGTCGAGCAGGGTGTCTGGGGTCTCCGTCACCGCTCCAGTCTACGCCCCGGAGCGGCCTCGTAGACATCTCCAACCTGAACTTGCTTACATTGGCATACATCGCTCGTGGAACCCGACGAGCGAGGGGGGAGGCTCCGGCCCGAGGCCCGGGCCGCGAGCCGGCTCATGCTTCCTCTCGGACTGCGCTACAGTTGACACAATGGACATGCCCGAGTTCATCGAGGCGCGGCGGCCACGGTGGGAGAAGCTGGAGTCCCTGCTCGACAAGGCAGAGGCGCAGGGGTTGCGTCGTCTGGGCCTGGAAGAGGCGCGGGCGCTGGGGAAGCTCTACCGTGCCGTCTCGAGCGATCTGCTCTGGGTGCGCGCACGTAGCGGCTCGGCCGAGGTGAGCGAGTACCTCAACGATCTGGTGGGCCGGGCCTACGCGCTCACCTATCCGGGCCAGCGGCCTCGGCTCTCGGATGTGTGGGGCTTCGTCGCGCGGGGCTTCCCGGCGCTGCTGCGGCAGGAGTGGCGCATGTACGTGGCCTCGGTGCTGCTCTTCCTCGCGGGCATGGGCTTCGGGTACCTGGGCATGCTGGTGGATCCGGACGCGGCGCCCTACCTCGTCCCCGGGCAGCACCTGGAGTTGGATCCCGTCAAGCGTGCCGCCGATGAGGCCGCGGGAGAGGGGATGACGGTGGAGCAGCAGGCCCACTTCTCCTCCTTCCTCTTCACCCACAACATCCAGGTGGCCTTCCTGGCGTTCGCGCTGGGCGTCACCGTGGGCGTGGGCACCGCGCTGATGCTCTTCATCAACGGGCTGCTGCTGGGGGCGCTCGCGCAGGTGTACACGGCCAAGGGAATGGCCGGCTGGTTCTGGGCGTGGATCCTCCCCCATGGGATTCCGGAGATAACGGCCATCTGCATCGCGGGGGCGGCGGGGTTCGTCATCGCCCGGGGACAGGTGGCGCCGCGGGGGCTGCCGCGGGGCCTGGCGCTGCGGCAGGAGGCGGTGCGCGCGGTGAAGCTCCTCTTCGGCACGCTCGTCCTGTTCGTGCTCGCGGGCCTCATCGAGGGAACCGTCTCCCAGATTCATCCGCCGAAGCTCTCGGTGGCTTTCAAGGTGTCGTTCGCGCTGTCGGTGGGCGTGGGCGTATACGCGTACCTGTGCTCGGCTTGGATGCGAGGAGCAGGCGATGCCGAAACCTTCTCCGCCCGGACATCCTGAGGAGTCGCCACTCATGGATGAAGAAAGCACCTCGCCCTCTCCCCCCAGGACTCCACTCGGGGCCCTTCCCATGGGGACTGTCATCGCCGGCCGCTTCACCCTCGAGTCGGTGGCGGGTCGCGGCGGCATGGGCTTCGTCTACCGGGCGCATGACGCCCGCACCGGTCTGCCGGTGGCCTTGAAGCTGCTGCACTCCTTCACCGCGCCGGAGGCCTTCCTCCGCTTCAACCGCGAGTCGGTGCTGCTGACCGAGCTGAGCCACCCCGCCATCGTCTCCCACGTCGAGCATGGGAGGACGGAGGGCGGCGAGCCCTTCCTGGCCATGGAGTGGCTCGATGGGGTGGATCTGTCCCATCGCCTGGCCCTCCAGCCGCTCACCCTCTCCGAGAGCCTGGCCCTGGTGAAGCGCATCGCCGAGGGGCTCTCCGAGGCCCACCGGCGGGGCATCGTCCACCGCGACATCAAGCCCTCCAACCTCTTCCTGCGCGGGGGCCGCCCCGAGGACGTGGTGCTGCTGGACTTCGGCCTGGCCCGTACCGTCGAGCCCTCGCTGGTGGCGGTGACGGGGAGCGAGACGGTGGTGGGGACCCCGGGCTACATGGCCCCGGAGCAGGCCTCCAGCCAGCCGGATCTGTTCCCCAGCGCGGACATCTTCTCCCTGGGCTGCGTGCTCTACCAGTGCCTCACGGGCAAGCCTCCCTTCGCCGCGCCCCACTTCGCCGCCGTGCTGGCCAAGATCCTCTTCGCCGAGCCGGCGCCGCTCCGGGCGCTGCGCGCGGAGCTGCCCTTCAGTCTGCAGAGGCTGGTGGACCGGATGCTGGTGAAGGATCCGCGGAAGCGGCTGCCGGACGCGGACCGCCTGCTGGAGGCGCTCGCGGCGCTGGAGACGGTGCCCGATCGGCTGCCGCCGGGCCCCTCGGAGGAGCTGCGCCCTCGCGGCCTGGCCGGGGCCGAGCAGCAGCTCGTCAGCGTGCTGCTGGTGTCCCTCCAGGCCCTGACCGCTGGCGCCGGCGGTCAGGAGGCGATCGACGCGCGAGGGGTGGAGGTGCGCGACTCGCTGCGCACGGCGCTGGCGCCCTACGGAGCTCGGGTGGAGTTGCTGGCGGACGGCTCGCTGGTGGCCACGCTGGTGTTGGATCAGGGCACGGCGACGGATCAGGCGGCGCTGGCGGCGCGCTGCGCGCTCACTTTCAAGGAGCGCTGGCCCGAGGCCGCGGTGGTGCTGACGACGGGCCGCAGCGTTCTCAGCGAGCGGCTGCCGGTGGGTGAGGCCATGGACCGGGCGGGGCGGCTGCTGCGCGGGCTCGAGCGGCAGGACTCCTCCGCGCTGGTGGTGCTGGACGAGGTGACGGCGGGGCTGCTCGGGCCCGGCTTCCAGCTCTCGCGCGGGCGTCCGGGCGCCTTCCTGCTGCAGGGGGAGTTCCTGAGCAGCGACGAGTCCCGCCCCCTGCTGGGCAAGCCCACCCCGTGCGTGGGGCGCGAGCAGGAGCTGGCCCTGTTGGAGTTCACCCTCAACACCTGCATCGAGGAGCCCGCCTCCCGGGCCCTGCTGGTGACGGCCCCGGCGGGCACGGGCAAGTCCCGGCTGCGCCATGAGTTCCTCCGCCGCCTCGAGCGCCGGGAGCAGCCGCCGCTGGTGCTGCTGGGGCGGGGAGATCCGATGAGCGCGGGCTCCTCCCATGGCCTGCTCGGCCAGGCGTTGCGGCGGCTGTGCGGGGTGACGGAGGGGGAGAGCCTGGAGGCGCGTCGGGCGCGGCTCCAGGAGCGCGTGGCCCAGAACCTGCCGGCCGAGGAGGCCCAGGAGGTGGTGGAGTTCCTCGGTGAGCTGTGCGCCATTCCCTTCCCCGAGGAGGGCAGCCCCCGGCTGCACTCGGCGAGGGGGGATCCGCGGTTGATGAGCGCGCAGATGGGCCGGGCGCTGGTGGCCTTCTTCACGGCCGAGTGCTCCCAGGGCCCGGTGCTGCTGGTGCTGGAGGATCTGCACTGGAGTGATGCGCTCACCGTGAAGCTGGTGGACGAGATGCTGCGAGAGCTGGTGGAGCAGCCCTTCCTGGTGCTGGCGCTGGCGCGGCCGGAGGTGAAGGAGCTCTTCCCCAACCTGTGGTCGCGGAGGCTGCAGGAGATGCAGCTCAGCGGGCTGAGCCGCAAGGCGGGCGCGCGGCTGGTGCGCGAGGTGCTGGGATCGCAGGTGTCCGACTCGGTGGTGCAGCGGGCCGTCGAGCTGTCCGCTGGCAACGCGCTCTTCCTGGAGGAGCTCATCCGGATGGTGGTGGAGGGGCGCGGCGATGCGCTGCCGGAGACGGTGCTGGCGGTGCTCCAGGCGCGCCTGTCGCACATGTCTCCGGAGATCCGCCAGGTGCTGTTGGCGGCGAGCATCTTCGGCCGCACCTTCTGGTCGGGCGGGGTGCGGGAGCTGCTGGGCGGGCAGGGCGCGGGCGAGCGGCTGGAGGAGCACCTGCGGCGGCTCGTGGAGCTGGAGGTCATCGAACCTCAGTCCGAGTCTCGCTTCCTCTCCGTGAACGAGTACCGCTTCCGCCATGCGCTGCTGAGGGACGCGGCCTATGGCCTGGTGTCCGACAGCCACCGGCCCGCGAGCCACCGCCTGGCCGGTGAGTGGCTGGAGCAGATGGGGGAGCCGGATCCGATGGAGCTGGCCACGCACTACCAGCTCGGCCTGCGGCTGGAGCGTGCCGGCCACTTCTACATCCAGGCCGCCGAGCGGCTCTTCGAGCGGCATGATCTGCCGGGCACGCTGCGGGGCGTGGAGGCGGCCCTGGCGTGTGGGGTGGGGGACGAGGAGCTCGTCCGGTTGCGTGCGCTCCAGTCCGTGGTGGCCTTCTGGATGGACGATCTCATGCGCAGCCTGGTGCTCGGCAGCGCCGTGCTGGACGAGCTGGAGGTGGGGAGCCGGCTGTGGTGCTGGTTGGTGGGGGGGCTGATCTTCAGCGGCGTCTACTGTGACCGGCTCCAGGACAAGCGGGATCGGCTGAAGCAGCTCCTGTTGAACACCCACCCGGACTCGAGGACGGTCGCGGCCTACCTCTGGGCGCTGGCCTGTATGGGACTGGCGCTGGTGCTGTCCGGAGACAGGCCAGGCCTGGCTGCCCTGCTCCGACGGATGCAGGAGGTGGGCGCCGATGCCATGTCGCGTGGCTGGACGAACTACGTGCGGGGATTCTTCCTGCACCACTTCGAGGCCAGGCCCTGGCAGGCCGTCAAGGAGGCCGAGCAGAGCATCCGGGACTTCCGGGCGGTGTCCATGGAGCGGGACGCGCTCGTGGTGCAGACCTTCTACGGGCTGGCCCTGGCCGGGCTGGGGGACGTGCCCGCGGCCGTGGATCAGATGGAGGAGGTGATGATCGCCGGCCGACGCATCGAGGCGCACCTCGTGGGCGACGGTGCTCGGTACTTCCTCAGTCCGGTGCTGGCCTCCAGCTCGGATCCGGCGCACCAGCGGGAGGTGTACGCCCTGGCGGTGGAGTGGGTGAAGCTCGAGAACTCCTACTCCTACCGGCAGGGCCTGGCGCACGCGGTGCTGGCGAAGGTGATGGCGGGTCGCGGCGAGCTGCGCGAGGCCGAGCCGCATGCACGCCAGGCCTGCGAGCTGCTGGCCCCGTTCGGGCCCGACAGGGTCTTCGCCCGCACGTGCCTGAGCAACATCCTGCTCGGACAGGGCCGGGTCGCGGAGGCGCGGGAGGTGGCGGCGCAGGGCGTGCAGGGGCTGGAGGAGATGGGCAGCTCGGGGGTGTACGCGGCGGCCATGCGCCTGGCGCTGGTGGAGGCCTGCCTCGCGCAAGGCGATTCCAGCGCGGGAGAGGCCGCCCTGCGCAAGGCCCTGGAGTGCGTGATGGCCCGCGCCAGCGACATTCCCGATGCCGCCGCCCGCGAGCGCTTCCTGCGCCAGGTGCCCGAGAACGCACGCATCCTCAAGCTGCTCAGCCAGCGCTGGGGTGACCCCGCGGCGTAGGGCTCAGCTCGGCCGGTGGACCCGGGCGACCTTCCCCTCGTGGGCGAGATCCACGAGCTGGAACTGCGAGGGCCGGGAGCCGTCGGCGAGGCGGACCACCGCTGCTCGCGGCTTCATGAAGGTCTCCGGGCCGCGTACGAGGGAGAGGGTGCGGACGAACCGATGGTCCTCCAGCTCGAGGATGCTGCCGGGCGGGTAGTAGCCCATCCGGTTGATGAAGAGCTGGAGGAGGACCGGGTCGTACCGGCTCCCGGAGCCCGTCGCCAGCGTCCCCAGGGCCGAGGTGGGCGGGAGGTGGCTTCCACCCTTGCGCACCAGGTTCTCGTAGTCCTCCACGATGCGGAGGATGCGCCCGAAGAGCGTCGGCGTCCCGTGCGCGTCCTTCACGTCCCGATGGTGCTCGAGCGTGGCGAGCACCCGGCGGATCTTCGCCTCGTGAAAGCCGACCTGCGACAGCAGCATCCTCGCGCCGGAGAGCGGGTGGTCCTGATGCGCCTCCGGCCGCGACGAGGCGTAGCCGACGTCATGGACCAGCGCCGCCACGCCCAGATCCTGCAGCACGCCCTCGTCCAGGCCCGCGGCCAGGCCGATGATGAGGGCGTACTGGGCGATCCGGAGGGCATGGAGCGCATGCGGGCTCGCCCCGGGAACGTCCCAGAAGAAGCCCTCCGCGCCGGGCCCGGCCTTGAGCACCTCCGTCACCAGTCGGCGCAGCGGCAGCACCGAGGGCCGGCGCCCCGCGGCGAGGTTGTCCCAGAGCTCGTTCACGGCCTTGACGACACGGGCGGCGATGCGGTGGGGATCCACCCTCACGGTGGACTCCGCCTCCTCGCCCGCCATGAGGAAGCGGTGGAGCACCGCCAGCTCCACGCCCTCCACTCCGGCGGCGCGGAGGGCGTGCTGCAGCGTCTTGCGTGGCGAGCGCGGCGCCGGACGTGAGGTGAACAGCTTCACCAGGGTGCGGAGCTGCGCCTCTTCCGGCGTCTGGTGGAAGGAGATGCCGCCGACGTTGTGCTGGCCGAGCTCGGCACCCAGGTGGCGGCCCTCTTGCTGCTGCGGCGGCTGCCGGATGCGGATTTCGTTCACGTACACCTGGTCGTCGATGGCCACCAGGTGGATGGTGCCGACGAGCTCCATGAGCCGGGTGAGGGCGTTGCGCAGCTCCGCCACGGGCTGATCGAAGGCACGGTTGTCGGGGGCATGGACGCGGCTGAGCCGCAGCAGCCCGCTGAGCAGGTTGGCGAGCTGCTCGCCACGCTCGCGCACCTGTCCGGCGAGCCTCGGGTCTCCCCCCGCCTGCGCGCGATCCAACGCGCGTCCCAGCCGCTCCTGTGCCTGCTGTAGCTCATCCATGCGGCAGTCCTCCCCGGCGGCGCTTCAGCATGGTGCGGACGCACAGCTCCTTGAGCTCTCCCTCGGCGTGTGCTCCCACCTCCTTGATGAGAGCTTCCGCCTCCGCGTCCGGCATCACCCCCAGCCCGGCGATGGCGACCCACTGGTAGGTCTCGTCCGGGGCGTTCTCGACGAGCCGGCGCAGCATGCTGCGCTTGGGATGGAGCCAGTGGTCGAAGAGCGTTCGCGCCGTCTGGGGACCGAGCCGCGCGAGCGCCTCGCCGATGGCCTCCGCCTCCGGGAGGGACAGCCCCGCGTCGGCGCGGGCCTGCACCGAATGGACGAGCACGTCGAAGGCGCGTCGCTCATGACGGGTCGCGAGTATCTGGATGGCGTGGATGCGGACCTCCTCGTGGGGCGACTCGACGGCCGCGAGCACCCAGTGGGAGACCTCCTCGAG
>QKJM01000899.1 GCA_003249315.1 Archangium sp. | reverse complement strand
CAGGAGTGGCTGGCGGATGGGCGCGCGGCAACCAGCACATGACCCAGGTCGGCGGCGGCAACATCGGCCTGACGCTGCGAGGGCTGGGGCAGGAGTCGGGCGTCGTCATCGAGCGGGTGCAGATCACCTCCACCCCGGGCACCAACGCCGGGGCGCCCTCCATCGGGATGAGGGTGCTGCAATCGGGCGGGGTGAGGCTGCGCTACGTGGAAATCCAGGCCGGCGCCGGTGCATCCGGGGTGACGGGCACCTCGCCGGAGAGCCCCCAGCAGAGCGGTGACAGCGGGTTCCCAGGGGAGAGTCAGGTGGAGGCGTCCAACCTCCCTCCCGCCCTGGGGGGCGCTCCGGGGCCGCTGAGCTGCGGCGATGACGCCTACCCGGGGGCGAAGGGGGGCAATGGCGGAACCCAGAGTACGGATGCCACCGCGGGCGAGCCGTCCTCCTCCGTCAGCGGGGGCGCCGCCGCGAGTTTCCGCAACACCTCGGCGTCGACGCTCTGCCCGGGCGGCAGCGACCCCTGTCATTGCCAGGGGGATTCCGGGGAGAAGGGACAGGATGGCACGCCAGGCGCGCCCGGTATGGACGGTGCCGCGGGCCTCGGCCTTGGCAGCCTGGAGCCGAGTAGCGGCACCTGGCAGCCCGCCGTCGGCCAGGCGGGAGGCACCGGCCATCGAGGAGGAGGAGGAGGAGGCGGCGGCGGCGGCGGAATCTGCAACCTGGATGGCATCACCTCCGAGGCAGGAGGCGGTGGAGGAGGCGGAGCGGGCGGCTGCCCAGGCGTGGGCGCCAGCGGGGGCGGGGGCGGGGGCGCCTCCATCGCCCTGCTGCTCATGGGCGGGCGCGTGGAGCTGGAGTCCGTCATCCTGAAGACGGCCGGAGGCGGAACGGGCGGGGCCGGCGGAACAGGCAGCTCAGGGAGCCCCGGCGGGCAGGGCGGAGGCGGCGGCACCTCCTACACGCGCACCGACTCGAGCTTCACCCCCGTACGCAAGACCACCGGCGGCTCCGGAGGCCCGGGCGGCAACGGCGGCGCGGGCGGCCGGGGCGGCCACGGTGGCAACGGCGCGGGCGGCCCCTCCGTGGGCATCTGGTGCGACTCCGACTCCACCTCCTCCGCCCTCGAGCAGGGCTCCGTCTCCTACTCCCTCGGGGAGCCGGGAGCGCCCGGCTCCGGGCCCGGCCTCAAGGACGAGACTGTCCACAAATACAAGCGCTACCAGTGCCCTCCCGCCACCTGAGGATGCAAGCTCCGCGGCAGGCCACATCTTCCCCCTGTCTTATGGTGGGAAATGTCCTCCTCTCTGCTACGCTGAAGCCCTTCCCCGATGGCTGACACCCGCACCTGCGAAACCTGCGGTCTCGCCGTCCCGGCAGAGACGGATGTCTGCCCGCGCGACGGGACCGTGCTGCTGGGCACCTCGACGCCCCCCTCCCCCGGCGACGACGGAAACGCGCGGCGTACATCGCCGGGGAAGCTCGTCATCACCCACGAGCCCTCCTTCTCCCATGACTCGCTCACCGGCCTGCACATCGGTGAATACGAGCTGCGTCAGCGCATCGGAGTGGGTGGCATGGGGCTGGTGTACGACGGCATCCAACCCGTCATCGGCAAGCGGGTGGCGGTGAAGGTGCTGCGCCCGGAGCTGGCCGCGGCACCCGAGCAGGTGGCCCGGCTGCTGGCCGAGGCCCGCGCCGTCAACGCCATCCGGCACCGGGGCATCATCGACATCTTCGGCTTCGGCCAGGTGCCCGATGGTCGCCAGTACATCGTCATGGAGTACCTCGAGGGCCAGGCCCTCGATGCGTACCTGGTGGAGAAGGGCCGGCTGGCGGTGCCCGAGGTGCTGGACATCCTCGACGAGGTGCTCGGTGCGCTGGGCGCCGCCCACGGGGCCGGCGTCGTCCACAGGGACTTGAAGCCCAGCAACGTCTTCCTCGTGCGACAGCCGGACGGCTCGCGCTACGTGAAGCTGCTGGACTTCGGCCTGGCCAAGCAGGGCCTGCCCACCGGGCGCACCGCGCAGACACGCACGGACATGGTGGTGGGCACTCCGGAGTACATGGCCCCGGAGCAGGCCCGCGGCCAGCCGGTGGGTCCGATGACGGACATCTACGCCCTGGGCGTGGTGACGTTCGAGATGGTCACCGGCCGGCTGCCCTTCACCGGCTCCTCACCGGTGGACCTGTTGATGAAGCACGTGGACGCCCGGCCGCCGCGTCCCTCGGAGTTCATCCCCGAGCTGCCGCCCGCGCTGGACGCCTTCATCCTCCAGATGCTGACGAAGGACCCGGAGGCGCGCCCGGGGACGGCGGAGGGCCTGCGTCGCCAGCTCCAACGGCTGCGCGCCACCCTCATCCCCACCGCCGCGCCGCCACCCGAGCCCGCGCCCGCCCCGGCCCCCGAGCCGGCGGCCCCCCCCGAGAAGTCCCACCCCACCCCCATGCTGCCCGCGCCTCCCGCGAGGATCGCGCACTCCTCCGGGGCACTCACCGCCGAGGAGGGACGCTCGCCGCTGAATCGCCTGCTGCCGGTGGGGCTGGGCGCCGCCGCCGTGCTGCTCTTCTCCCTGGCGCTGGTCGTGCTCCGCGAGCCGACACCCTCGCCCGACACCTCCATCCCGACGGTCCCCCCTCCGGTGGTGAGCGCGCCACCGCCCACCCCGGCACCACCGCCCGACGCCCTCCCGAAGCCCTCGGAGGAGAAGCCCCCACCGGAAGAGAAGCCCGCCGAGACGGTGGCGGCGGTGGCCCACGAGGAGAAGCCGCCCCCCCAGCCCGCCACGCACCGGGAGCTCCCTCGCGCTCCCAGCCAGACCTGGCTCCTGAGCCGCATCGGCCGCCTGGAGCGTGAAATCGACAAGCGTACCCGGGCCGGCAATCCACCCAGCCCCGCCGCGCGCACCATGCTCGACAAGCTGCGCAAGGAGACCGAGGCGGCCTCCACCCCGGACCTGCGCCGGAACATGGCCCGGAAGCTGGCCGACTGGGAGAAGTTCTTCCTCGGCCGCTAAGCCACGTCGGCGGCTCCCTAGCGCTGGCAGGACACCGGCTGGGCCATGGCGTTGCGCGCCCGCTCCTGGGTAATGAGCTCGTAGGCCGCCAGGTCCGCCAGGAGGATGTCCCGGTTCTGGCGGATGAGGCTCGCGTTGCGGCACACCACGCTGTCCGCATAGAGGAAGTGCGGCGGCAGGGAGAGGGAGAACTCGGCCAGCTCGGCCAGTTGCAGCGCGTCCAGCTCGCGCCCGAAGAGCTTCCAGGCCGCGTCCTCCACTCCGACGATTCCCCGGTCGAAGTAGACGGAAGACAGGTCATAGGCGATGAGCTGATCCTTCTGCAGGAAGCCGTGGATGCGGTGGGCAGCCACGGCCTGCTCCACCCCGCCGGCAATCCCCAGCGCCGAGGCCAGCCGCATGGCGAGCATGCGCTCACAGGCTCCATCCCCCGGCGGCTCCACCCCGAAGGTCAGCACGGAGAAGAGACGCCAGGCCCACTTCGGTCCGTCCTCCCGCGGCGTCTGGAAGAAGGTGGGGCAACCGTGCTGGGCGATGTAGAGGGCCACCAGGTCCTTCGGGAGGCGCGAGAACTCCGGGCGCCGGTAGTCCACCGGCCGCCGGTTGCGCTCGTAGGTCCCCGCCTGCATGCTCATCCGCTCGCCTTCAATCGAATGACGAAGCTGCTTCTCCAGGTCGAACTCGGTCTCGAGCTGGGGAAGCTTGCTGGCGGCATGGAGGTAGACGGCAGGCAGGGCCACACCCAGCAAGCCGAGGAGCAACAACATCAACCAGAGCAGGGTCTTCACGACCCCCACCCTATCAAAGGGCGACGGCAAGTCGGATGACGGGTTAATTACTCCCCATGAGCGACTGGTACCCCACCACCGTGGCAGCCGTCCTCCCTGCGGCGGAGGGCCTCACCGAGTTCATCCTGGATATCGGAGGCACCGGGCTGGAGGGGACGCACCAGAGACCAGGGCAGTACGTACACATGGCCCTGCCCGAGCTGGACGAGGGGGTATTCGCCATCGCCTCGGCGCCGGAGCCCGAGGGGCACCGCTGGGAGTTCCTCCTCAAGGGGGGAAGCCCGCTGACGGACACCCTCATCCGGATGCGGCCCGGGGAGAAGGTGCGCACCACCCGGCCCGAGGGCCCCGGCTTCCCCCTGGAGGGGACGCGGGGGAAGGACCTGCTCCTCTTCGCCACCGGCTCGGGCATCTCCCCCATCCGCTCCGTCATCGAGAGCATCCGCCGAGAGCGCGACGCTCATGGGCGGGTGACGCTGTACTTCGGAGCGCGCACGCCCGAGTCCTTCGCCTACGAGGACGAGCTGCACCACTGGGAGGCGGCGGGCATCCGCGTGGTGCGCACGGTGAGCCAGCCGGGAGAGAGTGGCTGGCAGGGCCTCACCGGCTACGTGCAGGCCCACCTGGGCGAGGTGCCGGTGGAGGGCGCCGAGGCCTTCCTCAGCGGGCAGTCCGGCATGGTGGAGGAGGTCATCCAGGCGCTGGAGGAGCGGGGGATGACGCGCGGCGCCATCCACCTCAACTACTAGCGCCGCTCCACGGAGGGGGCGGCGTAGCCCACGGTGAAGAGGGCCGCGGACGGGTCGCTCTCCTGGTTGCCGGTGGCCTTCTGCGGTGTCCACGCGGCCACGCCCACGTAGCGTCCATCCGGGCTGAAGCGCACGCGGCGAACGGACCAGCCGAAGCCGCGCCTGGCCACCGGGGACGCCTGCCCCTCTCGCCAGAGGTAGAGTTGCTTGTCCCAGCCGCCGCTGGCCAGCGCGCGCCCGTCCGGGGAGATGGCGGCGGTGGCCACCACGCCCCGGTGCGCCGTCCACTGGCGCAGCACCCGGCCGGAGGCGGCCTCCACCAGCGCCGCGGCATTGTCCTCCGAGTGCGGCTCGACGAGGCCCTTCTTCTCGCGCTCGTACACCTCACGGCTGCGCAGGGCCTTGGCCTTGGAGAGGGCCACCCCCAGGCGCTGCCCGGCCGCGTCCACGGTGACGTCGTTGACGTGCGAGGCGAAGGTGAAGGTGGCGCGCGGTGAGAGCACCAGCCCTCGCGGGGCCTCCTCCCCCTCCGGCGCGAGCGCCTTCGCGGTGAGGACGAGCTCGCCGGTGGCCTCGTCGAAGCTCACGTCGAAGCGCTCGGTGAAGGGCGCGCCCAGCACCCCTTGCACCCCCGGGGGCAGGCACGTGTCGCACACCGCCACGTCCACCCCTTCCACCTCCAGCCCCTTGAAGCGCAGGCGGTGCCCGCGGGCCACCGGTACCACCAGGGCGCCGAGCGCCGTGGGCAACGTCACCGTCTCCTTCAGCAGCGCCGGCTCGAGACCGGCCTCGCTCGCCGCCTCCGCGCCGAGGAGGACACCGGGCGCGCGCGCATCCAGCGCCCACACCAGCGAGGCCCGCCCGTCGAGGGTGCCGGACACCCGGACGAAGCCTCCCTCGCGCGCGTAGCGCAGCCGCGCGACTCCCCGCGGCAGAGCCTCCTCACGGCCCTCCAGCACCTGAATCCGCTTGTCCCAGCCACCCGAGTACAGCGTCCCGTCCGGCGCGAAGGCCAGGGCACTCACCCGGTCCGTGTGTGGCCGCGACTCGGAGACCCAGGCCAGGTCCGCCACGCGCAACAGGGTGAGGAGTCCCCGCTCGCTGCCCACCACCAGGTGGCCTCCCTCCGGGTGGAAGGCCACCGCGGTGAGGGACTCCTCGGTGCGCGCGCTGCCCCGGGAAGCGCCGGTGGCCGCGTCATACAGGCGCACCACCCCGTCCCAGCCCGCACTGGCCAGCAGAGTGCCGTCCGGGGAGAAGGCCAGCGCCTCCAGGTCGAAGTCGTGGGGGTTGACGTCCTGGTCCACCACCCGCGCCGGAGAGGGCTCCAGCGTCCAGAGGGCGAGCTGGTACGCCCGCGCGCCCAGGTGCGTGTAGGCCACGCGCGAGGAGTCCGGCGAGAAGGCCAGCGTCCAGACGAAGTCCTTGTTGTCCAGCACGGCCGCCTCGGAGAGGCCCGTCACCTCGCCCGAGAGGAAGCCCCCGGGCGTGGACTCCAGGCGGGCGGCCACGTCCGGGGCCAGCGCCGGAGCCGCGTGCTGGCACCCCGTCAGCGCCAGCACTCCGGCCAGCGCCCAGGCGTGCCTGTTGACGAAGCTCAAGAGCCCTCCAGCGCCACCTTCTCCGGAGGCAACTCGGTGATTCCCCGGCTGCCCACGGAGAGGAAGAAGAGGGGCTTCTTCGCCTCGCGCTTCTCGTCGAAGGACGTCTTGCCGGTGGCCCCGTCGAAGTCCTTCAGGCCGACGAGCGCCTCGCGGAAGGCACCACGACTCTGGGGAGCCTGCTTCTCCAGAATCTGGCGCACCATGCGCGCCGAGTCGTAGCCATAGGCCTCCAGCAGGCCCGGAGCCCCCCGGTAGGCGCGGCGGAACTCCTGCACGAAGCGCTTGGTGGCCGGCCTGTCCGAGTCCACGAAGAAGCCATCCACGTACACCGAGCAGGTGACGAACTTGCCGCCACGCTCAATCAACTCGGGCAGGCCGCTGGCCCCCTTGCCGCTGCTCCACGTGTTGGTGCCCAGCAACATCACCGTCTTCAGGTTCTTGCGGCCCGTCGTCTTGCGGATGCGCTCCAGGTCCCTCGCGTCGCACGCGTTGGTGACGATGTCCTCCACCGCCAGCGCGGGCGCCACCAGACTCACCCGCCGCCAGTCGTCGGGGATGAAGATGGCCTCGAAGTCCACGACGGGCTCGAGCTGGCCGCGAATCTTCTCCACCGCCTTGCGCCGGCGGAACGCGTCCATCGACCCGGACTGCCCCCGGAACTCCCGCATGCTCTCGATGTAGTCGAGCCGGTCCTCCAGGTAGTAGCGGCCCACCAGCTTCTTGGCCTCGGAGGTGAAGGTGGTCTGGTCGTGCGCGTAGGACTCCGCGCCGCGCACCTCGCCGCCCTGGCCCACCACGTGGTCCCAGAAGGCGTTGGACAGGTCCACGCCATAGGCGAGGTTGGGGTAGAGCATCGCGAAGCTCTTGAAGCCCTTCACCTGCATGGCGTAGTCGGCGATGGCCTTCGCCTGCGCCGAGTTGGTGAGCATGTTGCGGAAGACGTAGGGGCCGATGTCGGTGATGTCCTCCTGGCGGGTGAGGGTGAGGAGCGGCACCTGAAGCTCCTCGGCCAGCAGCGCCGCGCGCCGGGAGTCATCGGAGAGCAGCGGCCCCATGACGGCGATGGCGCCCTCGTCGAAGGCGAGCTGCTCCATGGACTGGCCGGTGAGCATCTCGTCGCCCTGAGTGTCCTTGACGATGAGCTCCACGTCGCTGCCCTCCAGGGCCAGCTTCATGCCGCGCAGCACGGCCTCGCCCACGGCCTTGTAGCGGCCGGACATGGGCAGCAGCACGCCCACCGTCTTCGTGCGCACATCCACGCGCCGGGTGGCGCGCGCGAGCAGCTCGCGGGCCTGGGGAGCGTAGGCGTGCGTGGGGGCCTCCTGGAGGAAGCGGTTGAGCGTCTCCTCCAGACGCGTCCAGTCCCGCAGGTGGTAGTAGATGCGGGCCAGCTTGAAGGTGAGCACCGGCCAGGCGGGGTTGGCGGGAGACAGCCCGTCGGCCACCCGGGCCACATCGATGAAGCCCACGCGGCCCTCCACCAGGTGCCGCACCCGCTCCTCCGCGGCCTGCCGGGCCTGGGGACCCTCGGCCTCGCCCGCCTCGTCCACCGCAATCTTCAGCGCCGGGCCGAACAGGCCCGCCTTCTCCGCGGCGCGCATCGCGTCCCCGAGGAGCTGTTGGCGCTCAGCGCCCTCGGCGCGCTCCGAGAGGCTGTAGAGCAACTGGTACGCGTCCCGGTAGGCGCCCACCTCCATCGCCGCCCGACCCAGCCGGCGCCTGGCCTCCTGCGCCTGCGGGTGCAGCGGGTTCTCGAAGAGCAGAGCGTTGAAGGCCTGGC
>QKJM01000629.1 GCA_003249315.1 Archangium sp. | reverse complement strand
ACACGCACATGCACACTCATGTGCGGCCTAGTAATCCAATGCCAGACCGAACATCCAGTACGAGTCCGAGAGATTCAGACCCGCACCACCGAAGTTGTTCACTTTCGAGTAGGTATACTCAGCGAAGAGGTAGCTGTGATTCACCCCGAGGCTGGTGTCGAAGTCGCGCGCCAGACGCGGCTCCAGCACGTCCAACATGAGCGACACGCCAGCCACCAGGTCGAAGCCCCACTTGCCGCCGCTCGCCTTGTTGCCGTCGACCTCTTCGATCTCCCCGCCCTTCGTCACCCACCACGGCATGTAGACGAGGCCGGGCTTGATGTAGGGCACCAGGGGGAAGCCCCACTGGAAGGCGGGGTAGTCGAAGCGGTAGACGCCGCGCAGCCGAAGGGGAAGCACGTGCAGGCCGGTGCGCTCGGAGGAGCGCGCTCCACCATCCAGCAAGGCCGCGGCGTACTTCTCCGCGTAGCCCGCCGTGAAGCTCACTCCCGCCGTACCGATGCCCTGGTACAGGAAGCGATGCACCTCCACCTCGAAGAGCAGCAGGCTCTCCTCTCCGAAGATGTTCGCGAAGGGCGTGCTCGTGAGCCCCTCCTCCCGATCGAGCTGCGGCTCGTAGGCACCGAGCCGGAACTCCAGGGAGCCGGAGCGAGGCGAGCTGATGGGAGTGTCGGACAACACCTGCGCCTCGCCGGGAAGCGCGGTGAGGAGCACCGCGACGCCGAGGGCTACTGCTCGAGTCATGAACGCTTTCTCCTTGAGGACAGCCAGAAACCCATCACGGCCAACACCGCACCGCCCGCCACTCCGCCGCCCGTCGCGCCGCAACCACCCGTCTCCTTGCCCCCGGCCTTCCGGTACTCCTCGTAGAAGCCCAGGGTCTTGATGGGCGTGCCCTCCGCCTCATCGAACTCTTCGCTCACGTTGTCCGCCTCGTCGATGGAGTAGGCCCGGAGCGTGTACGTCACGTTGTTCTGCAGATCCTCCACCCGGAAGGCGCCCTGCTCCTCCGTCTGCTCCATGGAGGTCACCTCGGTGTCGCCCTGCAGCACCACCAGCCGCGCCCGCGTGGCATCCTCCGGCGCATCCACGGTCACCCGGAGCGCCTCATCCAGCTCCAGCACCTCGCCGATGGACGGGGCTCCCGGCGGCAGCGTGTCGTAGAGGACCTTCAGCGGAGAGGCCTTCAAGGTGGTGCTGCTCAAGCACGTACCGAAGGCGTCCGCCCCCTTCGTCGCCCCACACAGCCGGAACGTCACCTCCTGGCCCGAGGCGCCGCACACCGCCCCTCCATCCGTCTCCTCGAAGGGGAGCTGCGAGGCCTCGAAGGAGCTCGTCCCCTGCCCGCCCTGGTTGCGGATGGTGTCCAGGGAGATGCTCGTCAGCGACGTCCGCGTCGTCTGGGCGCTGGCGCTGTCCTGACAATCGGAGTCCCGGGTGAGCCACAGGGAGAGCCCGTCACAGAGGGTTCCCGCGACCTGCCAGGAGAAGGCGAGGGACCGGCCACAATCCGACGGACGGACGCGCAGGGTCTCCCTGCCATCGGTGGCGCGGATCTGAATCTGCTGGGTCTGTCCGAACGCCGCGGTCGAAGCGAGCACGGCAACGGTAGTGAGGAAGGTGCGCATGGGCGGCTCCGAAGGGTAGCAATCCGGAGGCCAGGGCCAATCCCCGCCTCTTTCCGGTATTTGCTGGCGTGAGCGCCCCTCGCGTCCGCCAAATGGGCAGGGGCGCTCCGCGGGCCGTGCCAAATTGTCAGGCGGGGCGCTCGGCGAGCCGCAGGCCGGCCTCCACCAGGTTGAGGGCGGCGCCCCGGCCGGCGTTGTCCACGGCGGCGAAGAGGGAGAGCCACTCGGGGGCCTGGGGGAAGGAGCGCAGGCGTCCCACATGGACGGAGGGGTCGGCGGTGACGAGGCTGGTCATGGGGTAGATCTTCTCACCCGGGGAGTCGAGCACCTTGAGCGAGGGGGAGGCCTTGAGGGCGGCGCGAGCCTGCTCCACCGGGGCGGGCTGGCGCAGGCGCACATGGACACTCACCCCGTGGCCGTAGAAGGAGGGCACCTGGACGGCGGTGCCGGCCACCACGGGCACCTCGCCCTTGGGGGCGAAGAGGCGCGCGGCCTCCAGCGTCCAGCCGGCTTCCTCCTCGGTCCAGGGGGAGTTGGCCATGAAGGAGCCCACCTGGGGGAGGAGGTTGAAGGCCACGCGGTGGGGGAAGACATGGGACTCGGGCTCGCGGCCGGAGAGAAGGGCCGCCGTCTGCTGCTCCAGCTCGCGCACACCCTGCTGGCCGGCGGAGGACACGCCCATGAGGGCCGTCACCTGCACCTGGGCCACGCCGAAGGCCTGACGTAGCGGCTCCAGCACGGTGACGAGGGCGGTGGTGACGGCGGAGGGCACGGCGACGATGCGACCCTTGAAGGAGGCACCCAGCACCTCCGAGTTGAAGCCGGGCAGCACCAGGGGAACATTGCCGTCGGCGCGGAATGCGGAGCTGGCGTCCACCACCCAGGCCCCGGCGGCCTGAGCGGCCGGAGCGAGGGTGCGCGACACCGCGGCCGGGGTGGCGAAGAGGACCAGGCCGATGCCTCGGAAGGCGTCCGCGGAGGCCTTCTCCACCTCCAGGGTCTCCTCGCCATACGCCAGCTCCTCGCCCTCGGAGCGATCGGAGGCGAGCACGGTGAGGTTCTCGGCGGGGAAGTCCCTGTCGAAGAGGGAGGAGAGCACCTCGCTGCCCACCACGCCGGTGGCACCCACCACGGCAATCCGCAGGTTCTCGTTCATGGCGGGTCCTTTACGTCAAGAAGGCCGCGAGGAGCGAGAGCCAATCTCTCCCTCAGTCTTCCTTGAGACGCGCCGTGGGAGGCGGCCCGGGGAGCGGAGGAAACTTCGGATTGCGCTCGGGCTCGGAGGCGCGGACGTAGTGGGGCTCGAGGGCGAAGAGGGCCTGCAGATCCTGCTGCTCGGGGAAGCGCGCGAGGCGGGCGATGGCCACCGCGGAGGGGAAGGTGGGCCCCTGCAGCAGCCGGGAGGACGCCACGCCATGGGACTCCAGGGCGGCGCGGTAGTCGGAGAGGGCGGGGCCGAGCGCGAGCGCCTCGGGCTCGGCGGCCATGCGCGCGGCCACCTCCTCGGGGCTCATGGCCTCCTCGGGGCCGAGAGCCTCCGCACGGCCGTCCACATGCCGATAGCGGCCCAGGTAGAGATCGTCCTTGCGCGCCACCGCGAGGGTGAAGAGGGGAGGCCCCACCGGGCCCTCCAGGGCCACGGCCGCCAGGGAGGAGACGCCGGCCACCTTGAGACCCGCCGCGTACGCCAGCCCCTTCACGCAGGAGAGGCCGATGCGCAGGCCGGTGAAGGAGCCGGGGCCGAGGCCGAAGGCCAGTCCTTCCAGGGACTTCAGCGCCACCCCATGCCGCTCCAGCAGCTCGCCGACGACGGAGGGCAGCACCTCGCTCTGCTTCTTCGGGGGCCCCACCACCACGTGCTCCAGCACGCGCACGTCATCCCCTTCTCTCTCCACGAGGGCCAGGGACAGGGTGAGGGTCGAGGTGTCGAGCGCGAGGAACATGCGGCGCTTCTACCCTGTCGAGCCCTTGCAGCGGTAGAGACGAACGCGGGCCAACCCCTTGTCCACCATGTCCAGCCGCTTCGCCGCGGCGAGCGACACGTCGATGACGCGGCCCTTGACGAAGGGACCCCGGTCATTGACGCGCACCTGCACCGAGCGCCCGTTCTCCATGTTCACCACCCGCAAGCAGGTACCAAAGGGCAACGTGCGGTGCGCGGCGGTGAGGGCCTCGAGGTCCACCTTCTCGCCGCTGGCGGTGGGTCGGCCCTCCAGGCCCGGACCGTAGTAGGAGGCGAGCCCCTCATCCAGGTAGTCCCGCGGGGTGCGCGACGACTCCGTCCGCTCCTCCTGCTTCTCCGCCTCGCTCTCGGACGAGTGCTGGGAGGCACGCTGCCCCCCACAAGCCACCACCAGTCCCAGACTCACTCCCAGCAACAGCCGCCGCATGGCACCTCAGCGGGTGATGTCGTTGAAGAAGGCCATCCCCATCAGGAGGATGAGGAGGGCCAGACCGACCATGTTCGCCACCTCACGCACGCGCACCGGAATCGGGCGACGGCGGATGCCCTCCCAGAAGGCGGCCAGCAGGTGGAAGCCATCGAGGATGGGGATGGGCAGCAGGTTCATCACGCCCAGGTTGATGGAGATGACGGCCATCAGGTGGAGGAACTGATCCGTCCCCTGCTCCGCGCTCCGGGCGGCGAGCTGGTACATCATGATGGGCCCGCCCAGGGTCTTCGGCGACACACCACCACTCACGAGGCCGCCGATGACCATCACCATCTGCCCGATGATCTTCGGCACGATGATGGCCGCCTCGCGCAGCGCCTCCCAGGCCCCCAGGTCCACCGTCACCTGGTGCTCACCGGTGCTGTCCGCCGGGGCGTACCAGGGCGAGACGCCCAGCACGAGGGAGGAGGACTCGTTCTTGAACGCATCCTTCTGGACGATCGGCGTCTGGGCGAGCCGCGTCGCGCGCTCCTGCCCGTCCCCGGTGCGCCAGGAGAGCTCGAAAGGCGCCTACCCCAGCTTGCTCAGCTCCAGCGCCATCAGATGGAAGGAGCGCAGCGGCTCGCCCTGGAAGGAGAGCAGACGATCTCCGGGCCGCAGGCCCGCCTTCTCCGCGGCGCTGCCGGGGGTGATGGTCGCCACATACAGGTCCACCGGCTCCGCGCCGCCCAGCGCGGCCAGACCCTTCCCCGCCTGCTTCGGCACCGTCAGCTCCACGATGGACGGCACCCTCCCCCGCACTCCACCCACATCCAGGACGTCCGAGCGGTAGACGGTGAGCTTCAGCGGCCCCTCCCCCGCCTTGGCGAGCTGCTCGTAGAGGGAGGCCTCGTCCCGCACCTCCTGCCCATCGAGGGTGAGGACACGGTCGAAGCTCTTCAGCCCCGCCTCCGCCGCGGGCGAGCCCGGCGGCACACCCACCACCGGCGGCCTGTTGAAGGCCTGGATGCCGATGACACCCCGCTCCACCTTGCTGATGGGGGTGGCGTCCACCCGCTTGATCGGCGTCACCTCGGTGACGAGCTCCTTGCCATCCCGCTCGAGGGTGAGCGCCACGGGGCGCTCGAAGCGACCCTCGAAGACGTCGATCAGCTCGGCGAAGGTCTGAACCCGCTCCCCCTCCACCGCGAGGATGCGATCCCCCGGGCGGATGTCGGCGGCCGCGGCGGGCATGGCCGGATCCACATAGCCCACCCGGGTGGAGGTGGTCGGATGGGGCCCCAGGAAGACGAAGAAGTAGACGAGAATCGGGAAGACCAGGTTGAAGAAGGGCCCGGCGAACACGATGAGGGCCCGCTTCCACGGTGCCGCGTTCAGAAAGCCCCGCTTCGCGTCCTCGGGACTCAGCTCCTCGTGGGGCGAGTCCCCGGCCATCTTCACGTAGCCGCCCAGCGGCAGCAGGGCCACCTGGTACTCCGTCTCCCCCTTGGTGAAGCCGAACAGCTTCGGCCCGAAACCAATGGAGAAGCGGATGACCTTCACCCCGCAGGCCTTGGCCACGAGGAAGTGGCCCAGCTCGTGAACGGTGACGAGCACGCCAAGCAGCAGGATGAAGAAGGCGAGATTCTGCATGGTCCCAACACTAATCGTGAGGCTCCTGCCCGACAATGCGCTTCCGGGCTCGCTGCCCGACCGAGCACAGAGCCGCTAGCCTGGCAGGTCCCTGATGAACTGGACGTAGACGAAGACCAGAGGAGCGTTGAACAACAACGCGTCGAGGCGATCCAGAATGCCACCGTGTCCGGGGATGATGCGGCCCGAGTCCTTCACCCCGTAGGCCCGCTTGAGCATCGACTCCACCAGGTCCCCGATGGGGCCGAGGATGCCTCCGAAAATGCCCAGCAGCAGGCAGTCGGTCACGGTGAAGAGGGGGAAGAAGAAGCCCCGGGCAATGAACATGCCCAGCACCGAGCCCGCCATGCCGCCGAAGAAACCCTCCCACGTCTTGTTGGGGCTCACCTGCGGGTACAGCTTGTGGCGACCCAGGAAGCGGCCGGCGAAGTAGGCCGAGGTGTCGTTGGACCAGGTGATCACCAGCGCGGCGATCACCCACGCCAGCCCGTCCTCCCTCAGCCGCAGCGCGGACAGCGCGGTGAGACCCACCGAGCCGTAGAGGAAGCCCGTCACCAGGTGGCCCACCAGCACCGGCGCCTCCTGAAGGGGGCCACGGATGAGGTGGTAGGTGTAGGCGAAGAAGAGGAGAGCCACCGTCACCCAGAAGGCGCCCTGGCCGGTGTTGGCGGGATCCTTCAACGCCATGAAGGGCAGCAACCCGGCCAGCGCCATGCCCACCCACGCCGCCGGGGAGAGCTTCTTCTGGGTGATGGTGTAGTACTCGCCCGCGCACACGGCGGCCGCCACGCCCAGCAGGCTCGCGCTGTAGAGCCCCCCCAGGAAGACCAGGAGGATGACCAGCGGCAGCAGGGTGAGCGCCGAGACGGTGCGAATGAAGAGGTTCTTGTTCTTCTCGTTCACGCCTTGGCCCGCTGGGAGTCCTCCCGCTTCACTTGAGCGGAGGTGAGCCCGAACCGCCTCTCGCGCTGCTGGTACTGCGCAAGGCAACGCAAAAAGGCCTCGGTGCGGAAGTCCGGCCAGAGCACATCGCTGAAGCACAGCTCCGCGTACGCCATCTGCCAGAGGAGGAAGTTGGAGATCCGCGCCTCGCCGCTGGTGCGGATCACCAGATCCAACGCCGGCAGCTCGTGCGTCCACAGGAAGGACTCGAACCCCTTCGCATCCAGCCGCGCCGGCGTCAGCTCCCCGCGGCAGGCAGCCTCGGCCACCCTGCGCGCCGCCTCCACCAGCTCCTCGCGTCCGCCGTAGGACAGCGCCAGCGTCAACACCATCCCCTCGTTGCCCGCCGACTCGGCCCGCAACTTCTCCAGCGGCTCACGCACGTAGCGCGGCAGCCGCTCCACCTCGCCGATGGCGTTGAGACGGATGCCGTTTTCGAGGATCTCCTCGCGCTCGCTCTCCAGGTAGTCGCGCAGCAACTCCATCAACCCGGCCACCTCCTCGGCCGGACGGGCCCAGTTCTGGGCGGAGAAGGCGTACAGGGTGAGCGCCCCTACTCCCAACCGCCGAGCGCAGCGCGTCACCTCCCGCACACTGGTCGAGCCCTCGCGGTGACCTTCCAGCCGGGGCAAGCCACGCATCTCCGCCCACCGACCGTTGCCGTCCATGATGATGCCCACGTGACGAGGCACGGGTCGTTCCTGGACGAGTCGCTCGAGGGCAGTGAGAGAAGGAGGTGGGACAGGGCGTTCCATGAAGCCGCGCACCATAAGGTCCCTTCCGGGCGTCGTCCATCGGAGCGTGCAGCACGATCGCTCTTCACGTATGGGCCGCCAGCCGGGCGGGCCGGACGTCCCTCCTCCAGGTAGTATTACTTCATCCTACCTTTCAGTGCCGTTTGACCCTGGTGTGACAGGCTCTCTAGGATCGACGATCCCATGCGTCCCAAGGACATTGGACCCTATTGCATCCTCGAGACGCTCGGCAGTGGCGGCATCGGGACCGTCTACCGGGCCCTTGACCGCCGGAGCAACGAGCTCGTGGCACTCAAGCTGCTCTCGAGCAACCCCGCCATGGACTCGCGCGCGGCCAGGCGACTGGTGCGCGAGTTCGAGACGCTGGTGGACCTGTCCCACCCCAACGTGGTGAAGGTGTACGACACGGGCGTCTTCAAGGACTCGCCCTATCTGGTGATGGAGCTCATCGAGGGGCTGACGCTGCGCGACTACCTGTCGCTGAACAGCGACGCGCTGCACACGCCGGGCTCGCGCGCGGAACCGACACGGCAGGTGCTCTCGGAGGAAGAGAGCCTGGAAGACGGTACGAACGAGCACGGCGACTCGCCGTTCGAC
>QKJM01001050.1 GCA_003249315.1 Archangium sp. | reverse complement strand
CGGCCAGCAGCGCCACGTGCAGGTGTTCGAGCCCGTGCCGGCCGAGGCCCCCCGCCCGGCCCCGCTGCCGCTGCGCGAGAAGGGCGTGTACCTCGTCCTCGGCGGCCTGGGCACGCTGGGGTACGCGCACGCGCAGGTGCTGGCGAAGCGGGTGCAGGCGCGGCTGGTGCTGGTGGGTCGCACCCCGCTGCCCGAGCGCTCCGAGTGGGAGGGCTGGCTCGCGTCGCACGGGCCGGACGAGGCGACGAGCCGCCGCATCCAAAAGGTGCGGGCGCTGGAGTCCCTGGGCGCCGAGGTGTGGGTAGCCAGCGGGGACGTGGCGGACAAGGCGCGGATGAGGGCCCTCGTCGAGGAGACGGTGACGCGCTTCGGGGCGCTGCACGGCGTGGTGTTCGCCGCGGGCACGGTGGATCCCTCGCTCTTCCGCCCGCTGCTGGACGTGGGCACGGCGGACGCGGAGGCCCTCTTCCAGAGCCGGGCGCTCGGACTGTACGCGCTCGAGGAGGCACTGGAGGGCCGGGCGCTGGACTTCTGCCTGGTGTCCTCGTCGCTGGCCGCGGTGCTCGGCGGCGTGGGCCGTACCGCGTATGCCGCGGCCACCGCCTTCATGGACGCCTTCGCCCTGCGGCGCACCCAGGCCTCGCCCACGCCGTGGGTGGGAGTGGACTGGGACGCCTGGCAGCTCGAGTCCGAGGCGGGCGCGTCCCTGGCGGGCGCCAACCCCTTCGCCCTGGCCATCACCCCCACCGAGGGCGTGGAGGCCGTGGAGCACCTGCTGGCGCTGGGCGCCGTGCCCCACGTGGCCATCGCCACCAGCGACCTGCGAGCCCGTCAGGAGCAGGCGGCGGGTCCAGTGGAGGCGAAGGCCACCGCGAAGGCCCTGCCCGCGGACGCCGGCACCGGAGCCGAGCTCGCCCCGCGCCCCGCCATGCAGAATGCCTACGTGGCCCCCCGCGACGAGTTGGAGGAGTCCATCGCCAAGGTGTGGGCCACCACGCTCGGCATCACCCAGGTGGGCGTGTACGACAACTTCTTCGAGCTGGGAGGCAACTCGCTCGTCGGCGTGAAGCTCATCGCCCGGCTGCGCGAGCAGTTCAACGTGTCCATCCCCGCCGTCACCCTCTACGAGGGCCCCACGGTGGACGCGCTGGCCCGTCTGCTGAAGGCCTCCGCGGGCACCGGCTCCGAGGAGGAGGGCGAGGAGGAGGCGGAGAGCCGCAACCGTGGCGAGCGACGCCGGGCTCGCAGGCAGCGCCGGGCCGGCACCCACCAGGACGAAGAAGAGGAGAGCTGAGTCCCCTCCCCAGGGAAGGCACCCCCCATGCATCGCGACGACGTTGACGAGCAGTCCATCGCCATCATCGGCATGACCGGCCGCTTCCCCGGCGCGCCCGACCTGGAGGCGTTCTGGGAGAACCTGTGCCGCGGGGTGGAGTCCATCCGCTCCGTGGGTGACGCCGAGCTGGAAGCGCTCGGCGTGGACGAGGCCACGCGCAAGGACGCCCACCACGTGAAGGCGACCGCGGCGCTGGAGGGCATGGAGCTCTTCGACGCCACCTTCTTCGGCTACACGCCCCGCGAGGCGGAGCTGATGGATCCGCAGC
This sequence comes from Archangium sp., assembly GCA_003249315.1. Lineage (GTDB taxonomy): Bacteria > Myxococcota > Myxococcia > Myxococcales > Myxococcaceae > QKJM01. The sequence continues at coordinate 6,347 of QKJM01001050.1, read as the reverse complement.
ACCGCGTCTTCCTCGAGTGCTGCTGGGAGGCGCTGGAGCGCGCCGGCCATGCCCCGGGCAGCCTGAAGGGCTCGGTGGGCGTGTTCGCGGGTGCCTCGACGAACACCTACCTGCTCTACAACCTGGTCCCCAACCTGGAGCGGCTCGGCGCGTTGGATCAGGTGCAGATCGACGTGGGCAATGGCGGGGACTTCCTGAGCACCCGCGTGGCCTACAAGTTGGATCTGCGCGGCCCCAGCTACTCGGTGCTCAGCGCGTGCTCCACCTCGCTGGTGGCCACACACGTAGCCTGCCAGAGCCTGCTCAACGAGGAGTGCGACCTGGCGCTGGCGGGGGGCGTCTCCATCCACGTCAAGCACCCGGAGGGCTACCGCTACCTGCCCGGAGGCATCGTCTCGCCGGACGGGCACTGCCGCGCCTTCGACGGGAAGGCGGAGGGCACGGTGTTCGGCAGCGGCGTGGGCGTGGTCGTGCTCAAGCGGCTCGCGGACGCGCTGGAGGATGGGGACCACATCATCGCCGTGGTGAAGGGCTCGGCCATCAACAACGACGGCTCGGCGAAGGTGGGCTACACCGCCCCCGGCGTGGAGGGCCAGGCGACCGTCATCAGCGAGGCCCTGGGCGTGGCCGGCGTGGAGCCGGAGAGCATCGGCTACGTGGAGACACACGGCACCGGCACGAAGATGGGCGATCCCATCGAGGTGCGCGCGCTCACCCGGGCGCTGAAGCCCCGCTCCGGCACCACCGGCTGGCGCTGCGCGCTCGGCTCGCTGAAGAGCAACATCGGCCACCTGGCGAACGCGGCCGGGGTGTCCAGCCTCATGAAGGCGGCACTGGCGCTGAAGCACCAACGCATCCCTCCCAGCCTCCACGTGGAGCAGCCCAACCCCGAGTGTGGCTTCGAGGGCACTCCCTTCCATGTGAACACCACGCTGACGGACTGGCCCGCGCCGCCTCGGGGCCCGCGTCGCGCCGGGGTGAGCTCCTTCGGCGTGGGCGGCACCAATGCCCACGTCATCCTCGAGGAGCCCCCACCCGAAGCACCCTCGGGCCCGTCCCGGCCGGTGCAGTTGCTGGTGCTCTCGGCGAAGTCTCCCGAGGCCCTGGAGGCCGCCACGGACAACCTGGCCCGCCACCTGCGCGCCCAGCCCGAGCAGTCCCTGGCGGACGTGGCCTGGACGCTCCAGGTGGGCCGGCAGGCCATGGCGCACCGCCGCGTGGTGGTGTGCAAGGACACAGAGGAGGCGCTGCGCGCGCTGGAGACGCGGGAGCCCCGGCTCGTGCGCACCGACGCGCCGAGCGTGCAGGACCGCCCCGTGGCCTTCCTCTTCCCCGGCCAGGGCTCGCAGTACGTGGACATGGCGCGCGGGCTGTATGCCTCCGAGCCCGTCTTCCGCGAGCACCTGGACACCTGCGCCACCCTGCTGCAGCCGCACCTGGGGTTGGACCTGCGCACGCTGCTCTACCCCACGGATCCGGCCGGGGCCGAGGAGGCCGCCCGGAAGCTGGCGCAGACGGCCATCACCCAGCCGGCCCTCTTCGCGGTGGAGTACGCGCTGGCGAAGCTGTGGATGAGCTGGGGTGTGAAGCCGCAGGCCATGCTGGGCCACAGCATCGGCGAGTACGTGGCAGCGTGCCTGGCCGGCGTCTTCGAGCTGCGCGACGCGCTGGCCCTGGTGGCCGCCCGCGGTCAGCTCATGCAGACGCTGCCTGCCGGCGCCATGCTGAGCGTGGTGCTCCCCGAGGAGGAGCTTCGGCCGCACCTGGGAGCGGAGCTCTCCATCGCCGCCATCAACGGGCCGTCTCTCACGGTGGTGGCGGGACCGACGCCTCGGGTGGAGGTGCTGGAGGCGAGCCTGAAGGAGCGTGGCGTGGGCGTGCAGCGCCTGCACACCTCGCACGCCTTCCACTCGTCCATGATGGACCCCATCCTCGCGCCCTTCACCGAGCGCGTACGCCAGGTGAAGCGCAACCCGCCGAAGCTGCCCTTCATCTCCAACGTCACCGGCACCTGGATTGACGCGGCCCAGGCGACGGACCCGGCCTACTGGGCCCGGCACCTGCGAGAGGCCGTGCGCTTCTCCGACGGACTGAGGCTCCTGGCGCAGAAGCCCCAGCAGGCGTTGCTGGAGGTGGGCCCCGGCACCACGCTCGCCACGCTGACGCGCGGACAGCCCGACATGAGGGACCGGGTGGTGCTGTCCTCCACCCGCCACCCGCGCGAGCAGGCCTCGGACGAGACAGTGCTGCTGGACACGCTGGGTCGGCTCTGGCTGAGCGGCGTCAGCGTGAGGTGGAAGAAGTTCTCCGCCCACGAGCAGCGGCGCCGGCTGCCCCTGCCCACCTACCCCTTCGAGCGTCAGCGGTACTGGCTCGAGGCTCCACGGGGAGGGAGCACCCCTCGCCCGGTGGCCTCAGCCTCGGCCGGGAAGAAGGCCGACATCGCCGACTGGTTCCAGGTGCCCTCGTGGAAGCGCGCGCCGCTGTCAGCCCGGACGACGGAGGCCGGCGAGAGCGGAGGCGGGTGGCTGCTCTTCGCGGACGGGCACGGGCTGGCGGACGCGCTCGCGCCCCGACTCGCTCGCGATGGACGCTCCGTGGTGCGGGTGATGCCCGGCGAGGCGTTCGGCCGTCGGGAGGACGGCGCCTACACGGTGAACCCTCGGCGGAGCGAGGACTACACCGCCCTGCTCCAGGCGCTCGAGGCCACTGGACAGACGTTCGATCGCATCGCCCACCTGTGGAGCGTGGCGCCGGGCCCCATGTCGCTGGAGCAGGCGCTGGACACCGGCTTCCACAGCCTGGTGTTCCTCGCGCAGGCCCTGGGTGCCCAGGGCCGGACGGAACCCCTCCGGTGTCAGGTGATCTCCAACGACATATATAAGGTGGAGCGCACGGACGTCGTCCGCCCGGAGAAGGCCACCATGCTCGGCGCATGCCGGGTGGTGCCCCAGGAGTTGCCCCACCTCGCCTGCCACTTCGTGGACGTGGCGCTCGGCGTCGCGGGAGCGGTGGAAGGGCTCGCCGCGGAGTTGGAGGCCCGCGCCCCCGAGGCCGTGGTCGCCCGTCGCGGGCGCCTGCGCTGGGTTCAGACCTTCGAGCCCCTGCGCCTGGAGGCGGGCGCCGCGCCCGTCCGCGAGCCGCGCGAGGGCGGCGTGTACCTCGTCACGGGTGGCCTGGCCGGTCTCGGCCACGTGCTGGCAAAAGAGCTGGCGCGGCGCCTCCGCGCCCGACTCGTCCTTCTGGAAGGCGCGGACTTCCCCGCCAGGGCCGAGTGGGCGCAGTGGCTGGCCACCCACGGGCCGGAAGACGACACCCGCCGCCGCATCGAGAACGCACAAGCCCTGGAGGCGAGCGGAGCCGAGGTGCTGGTGCTGGGAGCGGAGCCCACCGACGAGGCGCAGGTGCGGCGCGTGCTGGCCCAGGCCGAGGAGCGCTTCGGCCGGGTACACGGCGTCCTCCACGCCGCGAGCAGCCTGCACGGCACCACCTTCCAGACGGTGCAGGAGACGAACCTCGAGACCAGCACCCGCCACCTGGTGCCCCAGGCCCAGGCCCTGCGCGTGCTGGAGAAGGTGCTCGCGGGGAGGGAGCTGGACTTCTGCCTCCTCGTCTCGTCGCTGTCCTCCGTGCTCGGCGGCGTGGGGCAGGTGGCCCAGGCGGCTGTCGGCCAGTTCATGGACGCCCTCGCGGAGCAGCACGGCGACGAGAGCACCTTCCCCTGGCTCAGCGTGGGCTGGGACGCGTGGCGGTTGGAGGAGTCCGCGGCGCTCACCGCGCTGAGCCCGGCGCTGGCGCAGTACGCCATCCTCCCCGAGGAGGGGCTGGAGGCCACCTGGCGCATCCTCACCCAGGCCGAGGGAGGCCCCCTCGCGGTGTCCACGGGGGAGCTGGAGGCGCGCCGCCAGCAGGCGGCCAGCACCCACGCCGCGGCCTCGTCGGGCCAGAAGCAGGCCGCCCCCGCGAGCCACCCGAGGCCACCGCTGGCCACCGCCTACGTGGCCCCTCGCTCCGAGCTGGAGCGGACGCTGGTGCGGGTGTGCCAGGAGGTGCTGGGCATCGAGCCCGTCGGCATCGACGACAACTTCTTCGAGCTGGGCGGCAACTCGCTCATCGCGGTGCAGACGTCCGCGCAGCTCAAGCGCGAGCTCCAGGCGGACGTGCCAGCGGCCACCCTCTACCAGCGACCCACGGTGCGCGCGCTCGCGGAGCTGCTGGGCCAGAGCGGAGACGCGGCCAACCAGCAGCGGGCCGACAAGCTGGCCCAGCGCAAGGAAGAGCTGAGCCGCCGCAACCAGTGGCTCCACCGCCGGCGGCGCTAGCCGGCCTCCCGACGACATTTCCAAGACGTGCCCTCCCGTAGCGGCACCAGAGAGACGACATGGCGGACATCAACGAGACGGAAGAGCACTTCGAGGGCCTGGGCATCGCCGTGGTTGGCATGGCGGGCCGCTTCCCGGGAGCGAAGAACCTCGACGAGTTCTGGCGGAACCTGTGCGACGGAGTGGAGTCCATCTCCTTCTTCAGCGACGAGGAGCTGAAGGCCGCGGGTGTCTCCCCGCAGCAGCTCGAGGATCCCAGCTACGTGAAGGCGTCCCCGGTGCTGCCGGACATCGAGCACTTCGACGCGGGCTTCTTCGGCTACACGCCGCTGGAGGCCCGGCTGATGGATCCGCAGCAGCGCCTGCTGCTGGAGTGTGCCTGGGAGGCGCTCGAGTCCGCGGGGTATGATCCGGACAAGAACCCGGACCCCGTCTCCGTCTTCGCGGGCACCCGGACGAGCACCTACCTCTTCCACGTGCTGGCGAACCGCGCCGCGCTGCAGTCGCAGGACAGGATGCTGGTGGTGCTTGGCAACGACATGTCGTCGGTGGCCACGCGCATCTCCTACAAGCTCGACCTGAGGGGGCCGAGCTACTCGGTGCAGACGGCGTGCTCCACCTCGCTGACGGCCATACACCTGGCCAGCCAGAGCCTGCTGATGGGGGAGTGCCGGATGGCGCTCGCGGGCGCGGCGACCATCAACGTGCCACACCGGGAGGGCTACTCGCGCGAGCAGAGCGACATCCTCTCTCCGGACGGACACTGCCGCTCCTTCGACGCCGAGGCGCAGGGCACGGTGTTCGGCAGCGGCGTGGGCGTGGTGGCGCTCAAGCGTCTGGCGGACGCGCGCGCGGACGGGGACACCATCCTCGCCGTGGTGCGCGGCACGGCCATCAACAACGACGGCGCGCACAAGGCCTCGTACACCGCGCCCAGCGTGGAAGGGCAGACCGAGGTCCTCCTCGAGGCCCTGGCCTGCGCGGGCGTGGACGCGGATGCCATCTCCTACCTGGAGGCCCACGGCACCGCGACGCAACTGGGCGATCCCATCGAAATCCTCGCCCTCACCAACGCCTGGCGCGCCAGCACGGACAAGAAGGGCTTCTGCCGGCTCGGCACGGCCAAGAGCAACATCGGGCACCTGGACGCGGCCGCGGGCATGGCCGGCTTCATCAAGACGGTGCTGTCGCTCCAGCACCGGAAGCTGCCTCCCACCCTGCACTTCACCCGGCCCAACCCGCAGATCGACTTCGCCAACAGCCCCTTCGTCGTCAACACCGAGCTGACGGAGTGGACGGGCCCGTCGCCGCTCATGGCGGGCGTGAGCTCCTTCGGCTTCGGCGGCACCAACGCGCACGTCATCCTGGAGGAGGCCCCGCCGGCGGAGCCCTCGTCCGAGGCCAGGCCGTGGCAGCTCGTGGCGCTGTCGGCGCGCACGGCCGCGGCGCTGGAGGTGGCGACGGATCAGCTCGCCGCGCACCTGCGTCAACACCCCGAGCTGCCGCTGGCGGACGTGGCGTATACGCTGCAGGAGGGCCGCCGAGGCTTCGAGCACCGCCGCGTGCTGGTGTGCCGGAGCACGGAGGAGGCGGCCGCGGCTCTGGAGGCACGCGCCCCCGAGCGGATGCTCTCCGGCACCCGGCGGACGGGGGAGCGCCCCGTCATCTTCATGTTCCCGGGCCAGGGCGCGCAGTACGTCGACATGGCGCGCGAGCTGTACGACACCGAGTCCGTCTTCCGCGAGGAGGTGGACCGCTGCGCCACCCTGCTGCGGCCCCACCTGGGGAGGGATCTGCTCTCGGTGCTGTACCCCGAGGCGACGAGGGCCGAGGAGGCCACCCGACTGCTGGAGCAGACCGCGCTCACCCAGCCCGCCCTCTTCGTGATCGAGTACGCGCTGGCGAAGCTGTGGATGAGCTGGGGCGTGCAGCCCCGGGCCATGGTTGGCCACAGCATCGGCGAGTACGTGGCCGCGTGCCTCGCCGGCGTCTTCTCCTTGGAGGATGCCCTCGCCCTGGTCGCAG
>QKJM01000001.1 GCA_003249315.1 Archangium sp. | reverse complement strand
CTCTCCTCCTCCGAGCCCTCCTGCCTGAGCGGTGTCCTGCCGACGATGAGCACGTGAAGCTGGTAGCGCCGCAGCAACTCCCCCAGCACCTCCACCCCCACGCCGCCCAGCCCACCACTGACCAGGTAGAATGCTCCCGGACGCAGCGAAGGCTCGGACTCGGCCCTCCGCGTCAGGTCCGCCTTCACCAGCGCGCGGACGTGTGGCCGCCCGTTGCGCCAGGCCACCTCCGCGTCTCCCCTCCTGGCCCGCAGCGCCTCGACCAGGGCCTCGGCATCCTCCCGCGGAGAGAGGCCCGGCAGATCCACGTGCCACGCGTCGAGCCCGGGCCGCTCCTGCCGTAGGCCGGCCACGATGGCCGCCGTCAGCGCCGCTGGATAGCAGACGGACTCATCACCGGTGACGCGGTGAAGCTGTCGGCTGGCGGTGAGCAACCGGAGTGGGGCCTCGCCCAGGTGTATCGCGAGCGCGCGACCGAGGGACAGCAGGGCCTCACCGCACAGAGTGGAGGCCCGGGTGAATCCGGAGCCGTCCGCATCGGGCGGAGGGGACTCCAGGTAGCTCCACAGATAGAGCACGTGAGCCGGGGTGAGTCCCTCGTCGCGCAGGGTCTGGAAGAGGGAGTCCCAGTGGGTCGCGAGGCGGGGATCCAACTGGAACTCGCGCTCTCCGAGCCGTGCGTAGCCCTCCGCGCACCGCACCCTCACGGCATCCTGGAAGTCCCCTCCTCGCTCCAGGAGCCGAGCACCAAGCCCATCCTCGTCCATGAGTACGAGGCTCACGCCCTCCAGGGGAAGGGACGTCTCGGGGATGACCTCCCGGGGCTCCCAGTGCAGGCTGTAGACGCAGTCCGGGACGGTGTTCGCATTGGCCTCGAGCAGATCCAACGCCTTCACCGTGTCGGCGAACTCACCCGCCAGCAGGCGCTGCTTCAGCGCGTTGCGCTGGATCTTCCCACTGGTCGTCTTCGGGAACGACTCCTTGGAGACGGGGAGGACGAAGGCCGGCGTGAGCTGGAAATGGGACACCAGAATGGTGCGGATCCTCCGGATGAGCTCCAGCGGAGCTTCCGGAGACGGCTGCTCGGGAACGAAGAAGACGACCAGCGACTCACTGCCCGTCCGTGCCACCTGCAGAGCAGAGGCGGCGACGAAGCCGGACAGGACGCCCTCGACCTCGCCGACCATGTCCTCGATCTCGTAGCAGAAGTAGTTGGCCCCGTTGATGATGATGACTTCCTTCTCGCGGCCGGTGATGGTGACCTGGCCGTCCTTGATGAACGCCAGATCTCCCGTGTTGAACCAGTCACCGTCGGGGAAGGCCTCGCGGTTGGCCTCGGGGTTGTTGAGGTAGCCCGGCGTCACGCGGCCGGAGCGGACCTGGAGCCGCCCGATGCGGCCCTCGGGCAGGAGCTGGTTGCTCGCGTCGACCACCCGCATCTCCGCCCCGAGAGCGGGGGCCCCCATGTTGAGGAAGAGAGTCTGCTCACCGGGCTCGGCGTCCGCCTCCATCCACCGCAGCGCGCCACCGAGGCTCGAGGTGCGGATGTAGTGGACGGCATCGGCCTCCGCGAAGTTCTTGTAGAGGATGGCCGTACACGTCTCCGCCATGCCGTAGGCGAGCAGCATCTTGTCCGGCGTGATGCCGAACCGGCCCGTCGCGGCGAAGAAGTCACGCATCACCGGAAGGGTGCATTGCTCGCCGCCGTTCAACACCGTCTTCAGCGAGGACAGCTCCCAGTGCCGCGAGGACTGCTTGCGAAGCGCCTCGGCGACCAGCCTGTAGCCGAAGTTGGGGGACCAGGTGTGGTTGACCCGGTAGCGCTCCATGACGTCCAGCCACAGCAGCGGATTCTCGAGGACGAGCTCGGTGCTGGCATGGATGTTCAGACAGCCGAGGTAGACATCCCGCAGATGGAACATCAACAGCGGGCCCACGTGGTCCATGGGCAGCCAGTTGAACGTCACGTCCTCCGACGTCTGCCCCGCCCTCTCCCGGGAGCCGTGGGAGTACTGCACCACCCCCCGGTGGGTGAATCTGGATGATCTTCGAGTTGCCGGTGCTGCCGGAGGAGAGCTGTAGCAGGGCCACCTCCTCGGGAGCGGGTGAGTACAGCTCCTCGGCCGGGGGGGCCTGCTCGCAGTCGGACACGGCCAGGACGCGCAACCCGTCCATGTCATACAGCTCGGGCAGGCGACGCAGGGCGGCGAGCGCCTCGCCGTTGGAGAGCAGCACGGGCCGCTCCAGCACCTTCCATGCATGGAAGAGCTTGTCGAGCACCGCGTTGCGGACGTCATACCCCGGTGGGCGGGTGATGGTGACGGGCCGGATGCCACCGAGCAGGCAGCCCCAGAGAGCCGGGAAGTAGTCCTCCAGCGAGGGGACCAGCAGGAGCGCGGTGTCCCCGGCGCGCAGGCCGCTCTGCCTGAGTCCGCCCAGGACGCTGCGGGCGCGCGACAGGAGGGTGGGGAAATCGATGAACCGTGTGTGCTTCTGGCCGTCCAGTACGACGAGCACCCCCGCGCCAGGGAAACGCTCGGCGGCTCGCAGCAGCGCCTCCGGAAGGGTCGTCGGATCATCGGCGCCCGGGCGCAGCTCCCCACCCCGACAGAGGGCCATGGGAACGCTCCCGGTCTGGTCCTCGGAAGGAGTCTCGACCTCCACCGCGGAGCGGGAAGAGGCCTCCGTCCGCACGGACTCCCAGGCTCCGTCGATGTCCGAGAGATGCAGGCGCTCGGGCCTCCCAGCGGGAGAGGCCAGCTCGAGCCGGAAGCGCCCATCCCCCTGGTCGAGCCGCTGCTCATGCGCCCGCAACAGCCGGGGCGTCAATACAGGCAGCGCCCGCAACGCCTGGGCATCCGGGCTCCCCTCCGAGGTGCGCGGGATGTGGCTGACCAGCACGGGAAGCAGCGGGTGGCCCGCCTCCAGCGACTCCGCGTCGATGCGCTTCCTCAGACGCGCCGCGTCGGCATGGCCGGCCGGCACCACGTAGGCCAGCAGACAGGAACGGCCGTCCGAAGCCTCGCGAGGGAGGATGGCACAGTCCAGCACATCCCCGAGGCGCAACAGGCGCGCCTCCAATTCGTGACGACGATGCGTTTCTTGCTCCAGGGGCATGGTTTGCAGAGAGGGGTTCATGGGCACTGCTCTTGCCGAGGAGGTCAGGGTTGAAGGGTGCCATCAGCGCCACGGGGTCGCCGGGCCTTGCTGGCGAGGAGCACCAGGAACAACAACGCCATCGTGATGGCCGTGCCATGGGACAGCCCCACGACAAACAAAGGCGAGAACTTCTCCAGCAGCGAGGCGCTGAGGAGCATGCCGAGCCCCAGCCCGGAGCTCTCGGCCATGGCGGAGAAGCCAAACAAGTGGCCACGCTGCTCATCCGGCGCCATCTGCAGGCGAGAGGAGTAGGCGATCTCCGTGAACCCATCCGCCAGACCCGCGCCCACGGCCACCAACAACATGAGCGGCAGGGACAGGCCGGTGAACACCAGGATGAAGAAGCTGGACATGAAACAGGTACCGATGGCGAAGGCCCTCTCTCCCGAGAGCCAGCCGCTTCCCTTCAGGTGGCGAGAGAGCACCGTATACGCCAGCAGGCTTCCCACGGCCCAGGCCGCCCAGAAACGTCCCATGAACTCCGAGGGCGCCTCGGGGTCGATGAGGTGGGAATACACCGGCATGCCGACCTGGTGGGAAGCGGAGCCGAAGGCATCCGCCGTCCGGATGAGAATCATCACCAACAGGACGGGCACCGTCTTCAGGAAGACCAGGGCGGCCTGGTGGGACTGGAGGAGGCCGGAACCGGCTCCTTCGGAAGGGGCCTGCCGCGGCGCGGCACGGGTGTTCAGCGGGAGCCATGCCAGGTTCAGCGCGGACAGGATGAAGGTGGCGGCGTCCAGGAGGAAGGCCGCGGCGTAGCCCAGTCTGGCGACGATGATGCTCGCCGAGGCAAAGCCGAGCACCATGGCGAACGAGCGACCCGTGACGAGAAGACCATTGGCGCGAACCACCAGCTCCGGACCCACCATCTCCGGGATGCTGCTGCGAAGGGAGACGTTGAAGATCGTGGTGCAGAGGCCGAAGACGATGCTCACCCCATACAACAGATTCGCCTGCATCCCGACGGGGGCCAACACCAGCGCCACCAGCGCCGCGCCCTGCAGCACGTCACTGAGGATCATCAAGGTCTTGCGGTTGTAACGAGCCACCAGGTTGCCAGCCACCAGGCCCGTCAGGAAGCTGGTCACCAACCTCAGGGCCATGAAGAGGCCCGTCTTCAGCGCGCTGCCGGTCGCCTGATAGGCAAACAGGTTGAGCGCAACCATGTTGAGGAAGGTTCCGAACGCGGAGAGGGAGTACCCGCCAATGAGAATATGGAAGTAGCGATTCGGTGAGCTGCGGCTCATCGGGGCCGGTTCCTCATTCGGTTGGAAGAGAGATTCCTTGCCGGGAACGAATATCACCGAACCGCGGAGGGTGGGTAATATCTCCTAGCGGATTCTTGAAAGCGGCCCCTGACAGTGCCAGCATGACCGCGGTCACGCAGTCTGGGTCCTTACTGCTGCACGAGCACGGGAACGAGCGTGGAAAATATACATCGGTATCGTAATGGTGTGGCGATGGTGTCATTGGGCAATCCCTCCTTCGAGAGCGCGAAGGAGCACGGACTGCTCGACCTTTCCGTCCACAATCTTGGAAATGGACACTTGGAGCTCCCGGATGGGCGGCAGTTCATCAACATGTGCTCCTGCTCCTACCTGGGGCTGAGTTCCCATCCCGCCGTCCTCGAGGGCGCCATCCAGGCGCTCCAGAAGGAGAAGGCGATGGGTCTGGCGGTGTCCAGGCTGCGCATCCGCTTCTCCATCACGGACGAGCTGGAGGCGGAGCTCTCCTCGCTCTACCGCGCCCGCTCGATGGTGACCTTGAGCGCCAGCGCCGCCAGCGCCGGCATCCTCCCGCTCATCGCCTCGGGCCACCTCTCCGATGGCAATCCGCGGGTCATGGTGTTCGACAAGGCCTCTCACTTCTCCATGAACCTCATCAAGCCCATCTGCGGAGATGAGGCCCCCGTCCTCACCGCACCGCACAATGATCTCGAGTTCCTCGAGGACGTGTGCCGCAAGCACTCGCGAGTGGCCTACGTCGCGGACGGCTTCTACTCGATGGGTGGCGTGACGAGGGTGAAGGAGCTACTGGCACTCCAGGATCGCTATGGGCTCTTCCTGTACTTCGACGACTCCCACGGGCTCTCCGTCTACGGCGAGCGGGGGGAAGGCTTCGTGCGGGCGCTCCTGGGAGAGGAGCTCAACCCCCTGACGGTCATCGTCGGGTCGCTGGCCAAGGGCTTCGGCACCGCGGGTGGGGTCGTCATGCTAGGGCCAGCGGAGCGCGCGGACCTCGTGGCCCGGTTCGCCGGGCCCATGGGTTGGTCACAGGCCCTGGGCGTTCCATCCATCGGCGCCAGCCTGGCCTCGGCGAAGCTGCACCGCACCCCCGAGCTGGGTCGGCTGCAGCAGGCCCTGAGAGACAACATCCGGCTCTTCGACGAGCACGTCCCCTCACCACATCGCGGGGAGGAGTTCCCCATCAAGGTCATCGAGGTGGGCGAGGAGGCCCAGGCGGTGCAGCGCTCCCGGCAGGTGCTGGACCGGGGCTTCTACACCTCGGCCGTCTTCTTCCCCATCGTCGCCCGAGGGAAGGCGGGCCTGCGCGTCATGATGCGCGCCGATATCGCCCAGGAGGACGTGCTGCGGTTGGCCGAGGTATTGCGAGATGTCACCGGACAGGAGTAGCTCGCACATGGCGACGCTCACCTCCTGGCCCCTGCTGTGTCGGAGCATGCTCTGCACGCCCGCACTGGATACCGCGCGCTTCGCCAAGGCAGTCGAGTCCGGCACGGACCTGGGATTGCTCGACCTGGAGGACTCCGTTCCTCCCGAGCTGAAGGCGCGGGCCCGGCAGCTCACCGTCGACTGGCTCGCCGGCCCTCGCACGAGAGACTGTCAGGTGGGGGTGCGCATCAACCCCCTGCGCTCCGAGGAAGGGCTGCGCGACGTGCTCGCCCTGCTGGATGGTGGCGCCCGGCCCGACTACATCCTCGTGCCCAAGGTCGAATCACCGCACGAGCTGCGCCTCCTGGATGAGGTCCTCTCCAGCCGGATGCCGGATGTCCCCCTGCTCGCGCTCATCGAGACCGTTCAGGGAGTGAGGGAGGTGGAGGCGATCGCCCTCGCCACTCCACGGCTGCGCGGACTGGTGTTCGGTGCCGCGGACATGGCCTCCCAGCTCGGGGCGGCGAAGACGTGGGAGGCGCTCCAGTACGCGCGCTCCCGTCTGGTGTCGGCGGCCGCGCTCGGCAGCCTCTGCGTCATCGACTCGCCCTTCTTCGACCTGGAGGACGAGGCGGAGCTCACGAGGGAGATCCGCCTGGGGCAGGAGATGGGCTTCGACGGGAAGGTCGCCATCCACCCCCGGCAGCTCGCGCCGATCCACACCGGCTTCACCCCCAGTCCCCGGGCGGTGGCCCATGCGCGAGAAGTGGTGGACCAGGCGGCGGTGAGCGAGAGCTCCATCTTCGTCGTCCAGGGAAGGATGATCGGCCCGCCCATCCTCACCATGGCGAAGCGGGTGCTGGCGCTCGCGAACAGGTCGCGCGCGCGGTAGAGCAAGCGCCCATCTCCATGGGGCATACACCAGGAACCAGACGATGAAACGAATGCCCAGCGCCTACAAGAAGGTGGGGAAGAACCGGTACCGGGAGACCTATGGCCTCTACTACGAGGAATTCGAGGTGGGGGATGTCTTCGAGCACCGTCCCGGCCGGACCCTCACCGAGGTGGACAACATCTGGCAGTCGTTGATCTGCATGAACACCCACCCGCTCCACATCGACGCCGTCTATGCCAGCAAGACGGAGTGGAAGCGCCCCCTCATGTCCAGCCTGGTGACGCTGGCCATCGTGGGGGGAATGAGCCTCAACAGCACCAGCGCCAAGGGGGTGGCCAACCTCGGCTGGGACAAGATCCGGCTCAAGCACCCGGTCTTCGTGGGCGACACCATCTACGCGGAGAGCCAGGTGCTCTCCAAGCGCCTCTCGAGCAAGCGAAAGGTGCAGGGCATCGTCACCATGGAGACTCGGGGGTTGAAGGAGGATGGCACCGTCTTCATGACCTACGAGCGCTCCTTCCTCGTCCCCCTTCGCAAGTACAGCGTGGACATCGATGCCAACTACTGAGACGGCAGGCCCGCGCATGAGGGCCGTGGTGCTGGAGGGGTACGGCGGGCCCGAGGTGATGCACATCCGTGAGCTCGCTCGCCCGGAGCCAGGCCCGGAAGAGCTGCTGGTGCGGGTGCGCGCGGCGGCGCTCAACCGGGGGGATCTGGTGCAACGCAGCGGCGAGTATCCGCTGCCGCCCGGGGCCAATCCCCTGCTGGGAGTGGAGATCGCCGGCGAGGTGGAGTCCTGCGGATCGGCGGTGCGGCACATACGGCCCGGAGAGAGGGTCTTCGGTCTGGTCAACGGCGGCGGCTACGCCGAGTACTGCGTCATGGATGCAGGGATGGCCATCCCCATCCCCGACGGCTGGTCCTTCACCTCCGCCGCCGCCGTGCCCGAGGCCTTCTTCACCGCCCATGAAACCCTCTTCGAGCTGGGTGGCCTCAAGGCGGGGCAGACGGTGTTCATCCACGCTGGCGGGAGCGGCATCGGGACGGCGTGCATCCAGGTCGCCCACCACGTGGGAGCGCGCGTCCTCTTCACCGCCGGCACACAGGAGAAGATCCAGCGGGCGCTGGCGCTGGGTGCCGATGCCGGCATCAACCGCACCACGCACGACTTCGCCGAGGAGGTCCTCCGCCTCACCGACGGGGCCGGGGTGGACCTGGTCGAGGACTTCGTGGGAGCAGCCACCCTGGAGCGCAATCTCTCCATCCTCAAGCCCGAGGGCTGCCTCCTGCTGGTGGGTCTGATGGAGGGCATGCGCGCCGAGCTGGATCTCGCCCGGATCGTCCTGCGACGACTCCAGCTCAAGGGGACGGCCATCCGGGGTCGCCCGCTGGAGGGCCGGCGTGCCGTCACCCGACGCTTCCAGCAGCACTGGCTCCCCGAGCTGGTTGCCGGACGTGTTCGACCCATCATCGACTCCACCTTCCCTCTGGAGCGGGTGGCGGACGCGCACCGTCGCATGGAGGCCAACGCCAGCTTCGGGAAGATCATCCTGGAGCTCTGAACGCCTCCATCCCGTCGAGCAACCCGGAGTCGAGGCCGAGCCTCCGGTCGGGCTCGGCCAGCACCCTGTCCAGCAAGAGGAGCAACTCCGCCATCAGCCGCTCGCGGGAGGCCGCCTCGAAGAGATCGGTGTTGTACTCCAGGTAGCCGCTGAAGCCCTCCGGCGTCTCCCACAGCGAAAGCGACATCTCGTAGATGGAAGCGCCGCGCTCGGCCGGCTCCGGGGTGAAGGTGACGCCGGGCAGCCGCATCGACTCCCCGGGGGCGTTCTGCAGGGCGAACATCACCTGGAAGAGGGGCGAGCGGTCGGGCCGTCGCTCCACGCCGAGCGCGTCCACCACGTATTCGAAGGGCACCTCCTGGTGGGCGTAGGCGCCCAGCGTCACCTCGCGCACGCGACGAAGCAGCTCGCGGAAGCCCGGCCCGCCCCGGAGGCTCACGCGCAGCGCCAGTCCGTTGACGAAGAGCCCGATGAGGCCATCGAGCTCGCGGTGGGTGCGGTTGGCGATGGGCGAGCCCAGCACCACCTCCTCCTGGCGTGTGTGGTGGGCCAGCAAGGTGCCGAAGACGGCCAGTAGCGCCATGAAGGGCGTCACCCCCTCCCGCCGGCACAGGGCACTCAGCGCCTCGCTCCGCTCCCGGCCCAGGGAAACATCCATCGACTCGCCGCGGAACGTCCGCGTAGGCGGACGCGGCTTGTCCAGCGGGAGCGCGAGCAGGGAGGGCACTCCGGCGAGCTGCGCCTTCCAGTAGCCAAGCCGATCCTCGAGCACCGCCCCCTGGAGCCAGCCGCGCAGCCAGGCGGCGTAGTCCGGACACTGGATGGGGAGCTCCGGCAGCGCGGGCTCCCGTCCCTGGGAGAAGGCCTCATAGAGAGCGCCGAGTTCGTGGGTGAGCACCCCCATGGACCAGCCGTCGGAGGTGATGTGGTGCATGCAGAAGAGGAGCATGTGCTCCTGCTCGCCGAGCGCCAGCAGCTCCGCGCGGACCAGAGGCCCACGCGTGAGATCGAACGGCTGCTTCGCGTGCCGAGCCACCGCCGCGTCGATCTCCTCCTTCCGCTCCAGCCGCACCACCGGAAGCGAGAAGTCCAGCGAGTCCGCCACACGCTGGACCGGGCGTCCCTCCTCTTCGAAGAAGGTGGTGCGAAGGGACTCGTGCCGATGGATGAGGACCTGGAAGGCCCGCTCCAGGGCGCGCGTGTCCAGAGGCCCGTGTACCCGCATGGCCAGGGGGAGGTTGTAGGCCACCGAGTCGGGGTTGAGCTTGAAGAGGCGCCAGAGCCGCTCCTGCGAGAAGGAGAGCGGGAGCGCGCTGTCGCGAGAGACACGTACCAGGGGTGGAGGCTGGATCCCCGTGACGAGAGGAGCACTCTCGATGTACCGCGCGAGCCCGGCGATCGTAGGCGCCTCGAAGAGCGCCCCCAGGGACAGCTCCACGCCGAACTCGCTTCGGATGAGGGTGACGAGCCGTGTGGCGAGCAGGGAGTGACCCCCCAGGTCGAAGAAGCTGTCCTCGACCCCCACGTTCCGCAGCTCGAGGACCTGCTTCCAGAGTTCCACCAGTCGCTCTTCGGTGGGCGTGCGCGGCGCGATGAGCTGGCCGTCCTCCTGGCGCAAGGAGTCCTGGTCGGGAGCGGGCAGGGCCTTGCGGTCCACCTTGCCATTGGGGCTCAGCGGGAGGGATTCCAGCCGCACGAAGGCGGAGGGCACCATGTACGCGGGAAGCGACTCCCGGAGGAACTCCCTCAGCGCCCGAGGCTCGGGCACCTGCTCCG
>QKJM01000753.1 GCA_003249315.1 Archangium sp. | reverse complement strand
CTTCTTGGGAGCGGCGGCGACCTCACCCTCGGGCTTGGGCTTGGGCGGACGGCCCCGCTTCTTGGGAGCGGCCTGCTCCTCCTCGGCGCCGGATGTGGCCTTCTGGCGGGGCCGGGACTCGCCTTCCTCTTCCCCCTCGGCTCCCGCTTCCTCCTCTTCCTCCTCGGAAGGGGCCTCCTCTTCTTCCGAAGGCATGTCGAGGTCGGAGTCGAGCCCGAGCAGGTCGGCATCCAGGCCGAACTCGTCCGCGCCCTCCTCCAGGGAGGTCTTGAACTCGGCGGCGGTGCGCTTGGGGCGCTCGCGGCCGGGCGGGAAGAGCACCACGTCGATGGCGTCTTCGGCGTTGCACTCGGTGGTGTTGAGCGCGGCGGCCACTTCCGACACCAGCAGGTGGCGCGCGTTGTCGTACAGCTCACGCTCCTTGGCCGGGAGCGGACGCAGCTCACTGAGCACCTGAAGGCCCTTGACCACCTCGGCCAGGCCGAGCAGGCCTCCCTGGGTCATCCGGTCCACGTTGGTGCGGGCGCGTTGCTTCCAGTCCAGGTTGGCCTTGTCGCTGTCGGAGTGCAGGAACTCGAAGACCTGCGCCACGTCCTCGGGGCCGGCCACCTTGCGCACGCCGATGGACTGCACCTTCGTCTGGGGCACCATGACGACCGCCCCATCCTCCTCGCGGTGCATGGTGACGAAGGTGAGCTTCTGTCCCGCCACCTCTTTGGCCTCGATGGACGAGATCCGGCAGACGCCCTGGTTGGGGTAGACCACCCGGTCGCCGACCGCGAGCTGGAGTGCTGCGGAGCCTTCTGGCATGTCCCCCTCGTCAAGCGAGTGTAGAGAGTTGTCGTAGCATCAACCTACATCCAATACCACGACTTAGCGGAGC
The DNA here is from genome assembly GCA_003249315.1 of Archangium sp. Taxonomy (GTDB): domain Bacteria; phylum Myxococcota; class Myxococcia; order Myxococcales; family Myxococcaceae; genus QKJM01. The sequence goes on along the minus strand of QKJM01000753.1, from coordinate 7,092 downwards.
GTCGTGTCCGCTCCTCGGGTTTCCGGACGTCCCGCGCGGAGCAGGTTCCCCAGCACCTCGTGCAGGCGAGCGTCCAGCGCCGCGTTCACTTCGGCCTCGCTCGGCTCCGCCGCCTCCGCCGCGCCTCGCGCGGAGAACCCCACCGTCCCCGCCACCGCCACCCCGAGCACCACCAGGGTCGTCAGCTTCTTCACCGTGGAACCTCCCGTGTGAGCGCCCGTCCGGGCGCGTACCCATGGCCGAGCAGGGTAGGGGGCGAGTCCGGGAGATCAATTTTTCGACTACAGGACGCTGCGGGCCTGTAGCTCACGCGGGCTATCCTCTCGCCTTCCGCTTGCCCGTCCTGGAGTTGCCTGGTGAACCCGACCGTCCGCCTCGTCGCGCTCGTCCTCCGCTTCGCTCCGGTCCCCCTGCTGGTGGGGCTCGCGGGCTGCCGGGAGGAGAAGGCCGCGAAGCCGCTCGCCTCGTTGTCTCCGTCGCCGCTGCCGCGGGTGAACGTGGCGTCCGGGGAGGGGGAGGAGGCGAACTTCCGCGTGGCTCCGGCCGAGGTGTACGGAGAGCCCGTGCCCGAAGAGGCGCTGCGGGTGGAGCTGGCGGGGGAGTTCGTGCGCCTGGGAGAGGAGGTGCTGGAGCCTCGGCGCGTCGAGCATCGAGCCCGCCTGCGCGAGCACGTGAAGGAGCAGCGGGTGCTGCTGGTGCCGGACGAGGACACCTTCCTCGTCCAGGTGTCCGAGCTGTTCGCCACCCTGCGCGACTTCGCCGATGAGGTGTGGTTGCTGCACCCGGACGCGCCCGTTGCCTACCCGCTGGTGCTACGGGACGAGCAGGGCTTCCAGGCGTGGCTCGCGGAGGTGGCCCCCGGCAAGCTGCGCATCATCCAACGCCAGGATGGCTTCGAGCTGACCACCAGCGTGGGCAAGCTGCCGGGGCCGGACGCGAATGGCCCCTCCATTCCGGTGCGCGGCGGGCGGCAGGACATCGCCACCCTGCGCGAGGGGCTGGGGAAGCTGAAGGGGCGCTTCACCACCTCCGAGGATATCTGCCTGGTGCCATCCTTCGGGATGGAGCTGGCCCAGGCGGCGAGGGCCCTCGGTGGGGTGTTCGTGGCGCCCGAGGAGCCTCTCTTCGAGACCCTGTGCTTCGTCTACCCCACTCCGCGTCAGTCGACGGCGACGCAGACCGAGGAGGGGTTGCCCTTGAAGCCGTCCACGCAGCGGTAGCCCCGGCGGCAGTAGTCGTTCGTCTCGCAGAGGAGGAAGCAGGCCGATACGTCCTTGGATGCTCCCTCGCTCACGCAGGTGGAGCCGGAGGGGCAGGTGTCGTCGTTGCCCGGGACGCAGGCCTGTGAGCAGTAGCCGCCCGGCGTGTAGCCCTGGTTGATGCAGATGCCCTTGTTGCCGCAGTCTTCGTTCACGGTGCAGGCGTCACCCACCGTCGCGGCGCATCCGGTGAGTCCCAGTCCCAGCGCCAGTGCTCCCAGTACAATCCAGCGAATCTTCATGGCGTCACATCCTCCGTGAGCTCATACCCATCCGGTTGGGAAGGGGCGGACCGTCCGCCGGCTACCGCCCCGGTGTCTGGCGCCATATCTTGCCTGCCGCGGTGGCACAACGGTCCGTCCGGGAAGGGGCCGCCCCACACCATGGAGGATGCAGGAATGGCCGCAGTGTTCGAGCAGGCTCGCCCCGGGGAGGCCTCCGTCGGGGGCGCTTTCCTCTTCAAGGATGTGGGCTCGGTCCGCATCGTCACGCCCGAAGTATTCACCGAGGAGCAGCGTCTCTATCTGAAGACGGCGCTTCAGTTCTCTGAAGAACAGGTGCTGCCTCGGGCCGAGAGGATCGAAGCCAAGGACGATGCCCTGCTGAAGGAGCTGCTGCGCCGCGCCGGTGAGCTGGGGCTTCTGATGGTGGACATTCCCGAGGCCCATGGGGGCCTGGGTCTGGACAAGACGACCTCGTTGCTCATCGCCGAGGCCATGAGCCAGCTCGGCTCCTGGTCCGTCACCTTCGGGGCGCACACGGGCATCGGCACGTTGCCCATCGTCTGGTTCGGCGATGAGGCGCAGAAGCGGAAGTATCTGCCGAAGCTGGCCACCGGTGAGTTGATCGCCGCCTACGCGCTCACCGAGCAGGGCAGTGGCTCGGACGCGCTGGGGGCGAGGACGAAGGCGGAGCTGTCCGAGGACGGGAAGGAGTGGGTGCTCAACGGTTCGAAGCTCTACATCACCAACGCGGCCTTCGCGGACGTGTTCGTGGTGTTCGCCAAGGTGGACGGGGACAAGTTCACCGGCTTCATCGTCGAGCGCGACACGCCGGGGTTCACCGTGGGGCCCGAGGAGCACAAGATGGGCATCCGGGGTTCCTCCACCTGCCCGCTCTACTTCGAGGACGCGCGGATTCCGCGGGAGAACCTGCTCGGCGAGGTGGGCCGGGGGCACAAGATCGCCTTCAACATCCTCAACTATGGGCGGCTCAAGCTGGGGGCGGGCGTCCTCGGCGGGATGAAGCTCAGCTTGAGGAACGCGCTGCACTTCGCCCAGGAGCGCAAGCAGTTCGGCACGCCGATCTCACGGTTCCCGCTCATCCGGGAGAAGCTGGCGCGCATGGCCACGCTCGTCTACGCGGTGGAGAGCATGACGTACCGTACGGCGGGCCTGGTGGACGCGGCGCTGGCGGGGGCGGACAGGTCGGCGGAGGACTACGACGCGAAGGTGATCGCCGCCATCGAGGAGTACGCCATCGAGTCCTCCATCATGAAGGTGTACGGCTCGGAGGCGCTCGGGTTCCTGGTGGATGACGCGGTGCAGATCCACGGCGGGGCTGGCTACATCGAGGAGTACCCGGTGGAGCGCGCCTACCGGGATGCGCGCATCAACCGCATCTTCGAGGGGACGAATGAGATCAACCGCATGCTCATCGCGGGGATGCTGCTCAAGCGCACGATGAAGGGCACGCTGCCGCTCTTCGAGGTGGCGCAGGCGGTGGATGAGGACCTGGTGGCGGGGCGACTGCCGAAGGCGCGGGTGGAGGACGAGCTGGCGGCGGAGGAGCAGGCCGCGGAGAACCTCAAGCGCCTGGCCATCTACACGCTGAAGGTGGCGGCGGAGACGTTCGGGGCGGAGCTGGAGCAGCGGCAGGTGGTGCTGGCGACGGTGGCGGACGTGGTGATGGACGCGTACGCGCTGGACTCGATGGTGACGCGCACGCGGCAGGCGGCGGGGGAGGGCCGGCTGGACGAGGCCCGAGTGGCGATGGCGCGGCTGTGTGCGATGGAGGCCAACGCCCGCTCCTTCGAGCGCGCGCGGCGGGCGCTGTGCGCCACGGTGCGGGGCGAGGTGCTGAAGGGACACCTGGAGAAGGTGGCGCCGCTGGAGCTCTTCACGCCGTACGACCCCTCGGAGCTGCGCGAGACGGTGCTGGCGGCGGTGGAGAAGGCTGGCGGCTACCCGTTCTCCGCGGTGTGAGGAGGATTGCGGGGGCCTCAGGGCATCCGCATCACCGCGTCCATGCCGAAGGACACCCGGGCATGCCAGGGTGGAGGAGGCAGGGACGCGAGCGTGAGCAGCATCTCCAGTCGCTCCACGGTGTCGGGCTGGAGCGTGCCGAAGTGGACGCCGAAGTTGGGGTACACCCCCTCGCTCCCCGCGGTCGTCCAGGCCACCTCGCCATGGAGCGTCAGCGTCCCCAGGGAGAGGTCCATCTCCAGCAGGAAGGGCATGCCCACCTTCACCACAGGGGGCAGGGCAGGGGCCTCCACCTCCAGACCCACGCCACCTCGCGACAGGTCCTTCACATAGAAGGTGGGGGCGAAGGGCGTGTCCTCCACGGCCGTCAGCCGCAGCGGAATCCGCGGGTAGCGGCGCAGCTTCTCCTGCTCGTGCGTGTCGAAGATGCGCTGCAGCACCGCGTCCAGCCCGCCCCGGTCCTGGCCCGCGTCGTAGCGCACGGTGAGCAGGTAGCGCCCGTCCGGCCGCGGCGTCACGTTCACCACCTCGCCGAATACCTCCACCGGTGTGGGGACCCCGAGGTTGTGCATTTCGAAGACGAAGCGCGTGCCCGGTGGCAGGCTCTTGTGCGTCTGCAGCACCACGCCTCCCTGGCCGAGGCTGCGCGTGTACTCGCTCAGCAGCGCCTCCGGCTTCTTGTAGGCCACCTTGAGGCGGACGCAGGAGGGATCATCGGTGATGGCGCGGCTCGTCGCGGTCTGGCTCATGTCAGGACCCCACCCGGGATGGTGAAGGCATGGTGGAAAAGAGGCCGGGCCTCCCTCGGGGAAGTCCCGGCCTCGGATACGGCGTGATGCGTGAGGACGACTAGGTCGTCGGAAGCTCGCCGACGGTGAAGTCGATGGCGTCGTTGGTGTAGACGTGGGTCTCCGAGGACGTCTGGATGGTGCCGTTGAGCGTCATGTTCACCGAGGCCCCCTCGGTTGCCGAGTTCGCCGTCGCGCTCAGCGTCATGGTCAGGTTGTCGGCATCCACGAAGTCGTTGATCTCTCCCTCGACGGTCAGCTTTCCATCGAGCTTGTAGATGAGGTTGACGCTGGCGCCGGTGGTGCTGGTGTCGCCCTCGAACGTCACCGTCGTCTTCATCGTGCCATTGTACTCGTTCTTTCCGTCCATGTTGCACGCGTCATAGGTGGCGTCGTAGGCGAACCTGACGTACCCGGGTTCCCCATTGATGATGTCGCTGAGGTCCACCGCGACCTTGATTTCGCCGCCATGAGGACAGGGCTCGGCGGCGCTGACGCTGAGAGCACCGCTGGCGAGGGCCTGATCGATGAGGCGCTGCTGGCTCTTCTCGGCGAAGCTGCCCACCGGCTGAGAGGCCTGGAACGCGGCCTGGGCAGCGCCCTCCTTGCCACCACCGAGCTTCGCGCCACCTCCGCAGGCCGCCAGGCCCGCGGCCACCGCGGAGAGAAGGGTCAGGCGAACGAAACGCTTCATGTCTTTGACCTCATGGTGAGGACGCCACCCCCCCGGGGGGCGTCCGTCGGTTGTGTGGGCTCGCCCTCCGGCCAGGGTGCGAGCGCGAGCACCCCCTCTGGGGGGGCCCGGCGCGGCCAGTAATGCAGAGCCGCTCGGCTGGGGTCAAATCCCCCTTCGGCGATCCACTTCCTCCCACCGTCATCCTCCGCACACGCGTTTCCTGTACCGGCCTGTTGCATTTCTTGACCGGGTGGGGAGCGACGCGTATTTTCCGCCGCCCGAGTGGAAAGGAGTGGGAAGGAGTGGCGTCGAGTGGATCGGCAGGGCTGACTGAGGTGGATCTCCCCACGTGTTCCGAGGCGTCTATGAGCACCAGATTGACGCGAAGGGGCGGACGAGCCTCCCGGCCAGGCTGCGCGAGACGCTGGTGGCGACGTACGACGAGCGACTCATCATCACCACGGCGCTGGATCCCTGCCTCCACGCCTACCCGGTGCGGGAGTGGGAGCAGCTCGAGCAGTCCCTCGCCCGGCGCAACCCGATGGAGCCGGGGGTGAAGACGCTCATGCGTCTCTACGTGGCCAGCGCCCAGGAGTGTCCGCTGGACAAACTCGGGCGCGTGCTGATTCCCCCGTCGCTGCGGGCCCACGCGGGGCTGGAGAAGGAAGTGGTGTGGGCGGGGATGGTGAAGGTGATCGAGGTGTGGAGCCGCGAGGGCTGGGCCAGGGCCCAGGAGGAGGCGCGTCAGGAGGCCTCCAGCGCGGATGTCATGCGTGTGCTCACCGAGCTGCGCCAGCAGTAGCGACGGGCCGTTTTTTCGACTTGACGCAGGAAACCCGAGAAGGTGGCGACATGAACCAGACAGCCGAGATGCAGAGCATTCGCGCGGTGTCCAGCACACGCGTGGAGACGCTCATGCTCGAGGGCGAGCTGATGGAGAAGGATCTCGCGCGGATGTGCGAGGAGCTCGTGCGCCGCATGCAGCGGGGCCTGCGCAACGTGGTGCTGGACTTCAGCGAGGTGAGCCACCTGGACTACCGCGGCGTCAAGCCCCTCCGCGCCCGCGCCGAGGTCTTCCGCAGGGCCGGTGGGGACATCAAGCTGGCGGGGCCCTCCCCCTACCTGGCCGCCATCTTCCGGGCCGCGGGCGCCCATGACGCCTTCGAGTTCTACCCGCATATGAACGACGCCCGTGCCGCCTTCGCGCTCGCGCGGGCACCCTTCGTCTAGGCGCTCTTCCTTGGCGGACTTCTCCCATCAGACCGTTCTCCTCCAGGAGGCGGTGGACCTCCTGCAACCGGGGGCGGGCAAGGTGATCATCGACGGCACACTGGGTGGGGGTGGACACTCCGAGGCGCTCGCCGCCCGGGGCGCGACCGTCATCGGTGTGGATAGAGATCCGGTGGCGCTCTCCGCCGCCCGCGCCCGACTGGCCGGCTACCCGAACTTCAGCGCCCGGCAGGGCAACTTCGGGGACGTGCTGGAGGTGTGCGAGGACGTGCTGCCGGTGGATGGGGTGCTGGTGGATCTCGGGGTGTCCTCGCCCCAACTCGACGTGGCCGAGCGGGGCTTCTCCTTCCAGAAGGACGGGCCCCTGGACATGCGGATGGGGGACACGGGCCGCACCGCCGCCGAGCTCATCGCCGAGGAGGACGAGTCGGAGCTGGTCCGCGTCCTCCGCGAGTACGGCGAGGAGCCCTTCGCCCGGCCCATCGCCCGCGAGCTCAAGCGCGCCCTGCCCACGCGCACCCTGGAGGCCGCCGAGGTCGTCAAGCGGGCGGTGCCACGCAAGGCCTGGCCCTCGAAGATTCACGTGGCCACCCGAACCTTCCAGGCGCTGCGCATGGCGGTGAACCGGGAGCTGGAGTCCCTGGACTCGCTGCTGGAGTCGTTGCCGAGCCTGCTGAAGGTGGGAGGGCGGGCCGCCGTCATCGCCTTCCACTCGCTCGAGGATCGGAAGGTGAAGGAGGCCTTCCGCGGCCTGGTGGGAGCCTGCCGCTGCCCGCCCGGGCTGCCGGTGTGCGCCTGTGGAGGCCAGGGGGACTTCGCCCTGCTGACGCGCAAGGCCATCGCCCCCTCGGACGAGGAGATCGCTACCAACCCCCGTGCCCGGAGCGCGCACCTGCGCGTGGTGGAGAAAGTACGATGAGCCGCAGCAAGCCGAT
>QKJM01000595.1 GCA_003249315.1 Archangium sp. | reverse complement strand
AATCGTCGGCGCTGTCTGTCAGCCACCCTCCGGGCTCCTCGTGTGGACCCGGAACGATTCCGGAGTGTTCAGTTGTCATCCATTCGCGCGCACCGCGTTTCCTTCGCGTTCACCGACGCCGTTCCCCTCTTCTCCGATGTGGACTTCCACCTGGCCCCGGGCTGGACGGGGCTCGTCGGAGCCAATGGGGCCGGCAAGTCCACCCTCCTCCGCCTCCTCTCCGGTGAGCTCCATGCCTCGGACGGGCACCTCCGCTTCGAGCCCCCCTCCGCGCTCGTCCACCTCTGCCCCCAGCGTGTCGAGGAGCTGACGCCGGACATCCTCTTGCTCGGGGAGGCCTGTGACTCGCGCTCGCGGCGGCTGCTCGGACAGCTCGCGTTGGATCCGAGCGCCCTCGATCGGTGGCCCACGCTCTCTCCAGGAGAGCGGAAGCGCTGGCAGATCGGCGCCGCGCTCGCCCGCGAGCCGGACGTGTTGCTGCTGGACGAGCCCACCAACCACATCGACGCCGAGGCGCGTACGTGGCTCATCGCCGCCCTGCGCCGCTTCCGAGGCGTGGGGGTGCTCGTCTCGCATGATCGCGAGCTGCTCGAAGCACTCACCTCCTCCACCCTCCGTGTTCATGGGGGCACGGTGCGGCTGTGGCCCGGCGCCTACACCGTCGCCCGGGAGGCCTGGGAAGCAGAGCTGGAGGGCCGTCGCGCCTCCCGCGAGCAGGCCCGGGAAGATCAGCGCCGACTCCAGCAGCGGCTCGTCCAGGCCCGGCGCAACCAGGAGTCCGCCTCCGCCGCACGCCACGCCGGACGCCGGATGAAGGACAAGAACGATAATGATGCGCGCTCCATGGGGGCGAAGGTCGTCGCGGGATGGGCGGACGCACGTCATGGCCGCCACGTGACCAACACCCGCCGCGAACTCGAGCGCGCCGCCGCCGCCACCGAGTCCATCGAAGTGGAGAAGTCGCTCGGCCGCTCCCTCTTCGTCGACTACGCGCGCCCACCCAACCCATGGCTCTTCAACCTGGATCTCCCCGCTCTACACGCGGGCGAAGTTGAGCTGTTCGGCCCACTACGGCTCGACGTGCCTCGCGAGGCCCGCATCCGGCTCGAAGGCCCCAACGGCGCGGGCAAGTCCACCCTGCTGCGTGCCCTGCTCGCCCATGCGCGCGTGCCGCTCGAGCGCGTGCTGTACCTGCCTCAGGACGTGGGCGAGGAGGAGGCCATCGAGGCGCTGGAGACGGTGCGCGAGCTACCTCCCGAGGAGAAGGGGCGCGTTCTGTCCCTCGTGGCCGCACTCGGGGTGGAGCCGGAGCGCCTGCTCGCCTCGGAGCAGCCCTCCCCCGGGGAGGTACGCAAGCTGCTGATCGCCCGGGGGCTCGGGCAACACGCATGGGCGCTCGTGCTGGATGAGCCCACCAACCACCTGGATCTCCCCTCCATCGAGCGTCTGGAGGTGGCGTTGCGTGAGTACCCGGGAGCCCTGCTGCTGGTGACACACGATCAGCACTTCGCCCGGCAATGCACCACCACCCGCTGGCTCGTGCGAGACGGGCGCGTGGAGGACACATAGGCAGTTGCTCTCGAGCCGGTTCTGCTCCATGACTCGGCCCCATGGTTTCCCTACCGCATCTGCTGACCACCTTCCTGCTGTTCCAGGCACCTCCGGACAAATCCGCGGCCGAGAGGGCCGCCGAGGCCTCCGAGAGGGCAGCCGCCGCCGCCGAACGTGCCGCCGAGGCCGCCGAGAGGACCGCCGCCGCCGCCGAACGTGCCGCCGAGGCCGCCGAGAGGACCGCCGCATTCCAGCTTCCCGCCAAAGCGGTGAAGGAAGAGGCGGCGGTGAAGGAGGAGAAGAAGGAGGAGAAGAAGAAGGAGAACCCCTGGAGCGCGACGGCGGGCCTGGGCCTCATCGTCCTCACGGGCAATGCATCCACCATCACCTTCAACGGGCTGGCGACAGCGGAGTACAAGGCGGAGCATTGGATCTACGCCATCAAGGCCTTCGGGGCGTTCGGTCGAAGCCGACTTCCCGAGGTGGAGAACGTGCCCACGGAGGAGCCGCAGGTGGTGGCACTCAACGCGGGAATCCAGGCCCGCGTGGATCGGCGCTTCACCGAGCAATTCTCCGGTTACCTGTTGACGGGCGCGGATGCGGACCATGTGAAGAGCGTGGAGCTGCGGGCCTTCGGTGAGGCGGGTGCCAGCGCCACCTGGTGGGACAGGACGACGGAGGATGGACGCAACTCCTTCCTGCGCACGGATCTGGCCTTCCGGTTCGCCAGCGAGCGGCGCTTCCAGTACTACCCTCTGCCGGAGAACCTGCCGGACGTGTTCATCGGAGGCCCGCGCGTCGGCGTCAACTTCCGCTACGCCCTCACCAAGGACGTCATGTTCCTGGACGAGGCAAGCGTGCTGGCCAGCATGCTCGACAGTTCGCGCATAATCATCAGCAACCAGGCGAAGCTGACCGTGAGGATCTCCGAGGCACTGGGGCTCGGCACCACCTTCCTCATGCAGTACGACAGCCAGCCACCCGAGGGGAAGGTGCCCACCGACACCTCGCTCACGGTGAGCTTCGAAATGGGGTTCTGAGCGAGGGGAGGCTCAGCCTTCCTCGCCGCGGTACCACCGCACCAGCCGTGCCAGGCCCTCCTCCAGCGACACGGAGGGCCTGAAGCCTGTCTCCCGCTCCAGCGCCGTCACGTCCGCATACGTCACGGCCAGCTCGCTTCGCTGCGCCGGCTTCAGCTCCACCCAGGCCCTCAGCCCCACCCGCTCCTCCAGCACGTCCAGGAAATGCGCCATCGACACTGGCGCTCCCCGGCCCACGTTCAGCAGCCGATAGGGAGGCGTCCCTCCAGGGGCCTTGTCCAGCACCCGCAGCGCCGCCTCCACCACGTCGTCCACGTAGGTGAAGTCCCGCTGCATCCGCCCCTCGTCGTACAGGGTGATGGGCCGCCCCTCCAGGATCGCCCGGAGGAAGAGCATCGGCGCCATGTCCGGCCTCCCCCACGGTCCATATACCGAGAAGAACCGCAGCCCCGTCACCGGAATCCCGTACGTGTGGCTGTACACATGCGCCAGCAGTTCGTCCGCCCGCTTCGTCGCTCCGTACACACTCGTCGGGCGATCGGCCGCCGCCTGCTCCGAGAAGGGCACCGGCGTCCCCAGCCCGTAGACCGAGCTCGACGAGGCGAACACCAGGTGCCGCACCTTCGCCTCACGGCAGCGCTCCAGCACCTGCAGGAAGCCCGAGACGTTCGTCTCCGTGTACTCCCCCACCTCCTCGCTCGTCGATCTCACCCCCACCCGCGCCGCCAGATGCACCACCCGCTCGGGCCGCGCCTCCTCGAAGATCTCCCGGCACGCTTTCGTGTCCCGGATGTCCAGCCGGTGGAAGCTGAAACCCGAGTCCGCCTTCAGCCTCGACAGGCGTGTCGCCTTGAGCGTCACGTCACCCGTGCCGTCCAGGTTGTCCAGCCCGATCACCGTGTCCCCTCGAGCGAGCAGCCGCTCACAGAGGTGGTACCCGATGAACCCTGCCGCACCCGTGACGAGCACTCTCATGGCGCTACCTTGCGTTCGCGAATCACGGCCAGTCAATCCTCGATCCGCGACTGGAGGAAGGGCTCCTGTCGGCTTCGCCACACACCGGAGTCCGCTCCGTCCATGAGGGCCCTCCCCACCGACAAGCCCGCGTTACATGCATGGTGTACGTTGTCATGGACGAAGAGCGCGTTCCGCCCCACGGGGTAGAGGTTCCCTACCTCCACCAGCGCGTCCAGCGCCCGGGTTCGCGCCTCCACGAAGCCCTTGCGGTACAGAGGATAGGCCGTCGCCATGCGACGCACGTGCGCTCCTCGCACCTCCACCTCCGCCAGCCCCGCCCGCTCCAGCGCCGGGCGCACCCGCTCCGCCAGCTCCTCCGCCGTCGCCGTCCACGTCGCGTCGCCCGGCGCGCATGGAAGATCGAACCCCACCACGGTTCGTCCCATTGGCCCCGCGCCTCCGGTGAAGCCCTTGGCCTCGAAGAGCCGGTTCGCCGGAATGCGCTCGTCCGCGAAGTAATGCACGTCCCGCGGCGTCGCCCTGTCTCGCTCCAGGACCAGGTACAGCAGCGTCAGCGCCCGGTAGTCCAGCCCCTCGGCCGCCTCCGCCCGACCCACCCACTGGCAGAGCCGCGGCAACGGCGCCGTCGCCACCACCGCCTCCGTCGGCAGCTCCTCTCCCTCCACGAGCACCGACCTCACCCGCCCTCGCTCCACCACCAGCCCCTCGGCCGCCGCGCCACAGCGCACCTCTCCGCCGGCTCGCCGCACCTGCTCCGCCAGCCCCTCGGCCAGAGCTCCGAAACCTCCCTCCGGGTAGAAGTAGCGCCGCCCCGCCGACGAGCCACCTCTCCCCAGCGCCGCCCGCACCACCGCCAGCGGCCCGCTCTTCTGCACCCGCGCCCGCCCCAGCGAGGCGTCCAGCGCCTCCGGCTCCAGTCCCCACACCTTCCTCGCCGCCGGCTCGTACAGCACCCGCGCCGCGTGCCGTCCCAGACGCCGTGCCGCCTCCGAGCCGAAGTGGCCTCCCTCCGGCGGGCACAGTCGTGCCGCCACCGCCGACAGTCCGTGCCGCGTCACCTCGGCGAGGCCCAGCCCGCGCGCCAGCCCCAGAAGCGACAGCGGGTACGGCAGCTTCCGGCCGCCCACGTGGACCACGCCGCTGCGCCCCCTCTCTCGCAGCGCGCCTCCCAGCGCTGCCCGGTACAGCGCCAGCACCTCCGGCCCCGCCGCCTGGTGCAGCCGGTGCGGGCCGTAGTCCACCCGGAAGCCCTCCAGATCGAACGAGCCCGACAGTCCTCCCACCTGCGCCTCCGCCTCCAACACCACCACCCGCCGCCCCGCCCTCGCCAGTGCGTACGCCGCGGACAGCCCCGAGGGCCCCGCGCCAATCACCACCGTCGCCGTACTCACCCCATGCCACCCATCGGCAGCTCCAGCGCCGCGAGCGCCCTCGGCGCCTGGCCCGCGCGCAACCAGCCAATCCCTCGCGCCACCGTCCTCCCCATCAGCCAGGTGTCCCGCACCGGCCTCCACTTCGAGCGGCCCACTCGCGCGTGGTAGGCAATGGGCAGAAAGACGATCGGATCTCCCGCCGCCGCCAGCGCCAGCGTCAGCGTCGTGGTGAGCGAGAAGCGATCCGGCAGCAACGGCGCGAGCGCCAGCAGATCCGCCGTGCGCAGCACACGCAGACCCGAGTTCAGATCCGGCGCCGTGAAGCCTCCCAGCCACCGCACCGAACCCCGGAAGAGTGCCTTCACCGCCGAGCGCACGAAGGGCTCGGCGGCACCCCGCTTCGGCCGGGCGCCAATCGCCTGCCTCGCACCACCCCGCACCGCCGCCAGCAGCACGGGTAGCGCCGCCTCCGGGTACGTCCCGTCCGCGTCGATGATCGCCAGCAACGCGCCCTGTGCCTGGGCGGCTCCAGCCTTGATCGCCGCGCCGTAGCCCAGGCCAGACAGCCTCAGCACCCGCGCCCCGGCCTCGCGCGCGGCCTCGCCCGTGCCGTCCCGCGAGCCGTCGTCCACCACGAGGACTTCATGCGCCTCCCCCGCCAGCGCCTCTCCCACCCGCCGCACCACCTCGGCGATGGCGCGTACCTCGTCGCGGGCGGGGATGACGACACTGATCATCTCGCCGCCACCTCCGGGACCGGCGCCGGCCGCCACATCTCCCACAGGGGCCACACCAGCATCGGCAGCCACCCCACCGCCGCCCCCACCACCGACACGGGCATGAGCCAGCCCCATCCCGGCCCCACGAAGCGCACCAGCAACGGCGCCAGCAGGTGCGCGAACGTGGCCACCGACGCCACGGTGATGATCCCCACCTTCATCCGCGTGGACAGCGCCGTCAGCATGAACAAGTGGCCGACGATCAGCAGCACCACTGGCACCGTGAACAGGTGGAAGTGGAACGTCTCCATCACCTGCCGCGCCGGCTTCTCCAGTCGCATCGGCGCCGCGACCGCTACCGCCTCGCCCTCTCCGGGCAGGTCCAGCGCTGGCCCCTCGTCAGTGGGAAGCTCCAGCTCCGGGCCGCCCGCCGCCTCCACGGCCGGAGCCTCCGCGGGCGCCGGCGCCTCCGCTCCGCCTCGGTAGTACTCCGTCGCGCTCCGCCCGCTCAGGGCGCCGAAGGAGTCCATGTACAGCCACACCGAGGATACGAAGCCCAGCACCAGGAAGAGGAGGAAGCCGGTATAGAGGACGCGGGCCTCGAGCGAGAGGCGGGTGATGGGAAACGGCCGGGCGTACTGGCGCACGAAGACTACCCCTTGGGACTCGATGCGGCGGTCGACGCGCCGCTCAGAGCCCCGGGCTTGAGGATCAGCTCGTCCAGCAGGACGAGCGCGCGACGCACTCCGATGGCCATCGAGCGCGACGAGATGGTCGCCCCCGTCACCACGTCGATGTCCACCCCCGCCCGCACCTCGTCCTTCGACGTCTTCCCCACGAACTGCCGTCGGAAGCGCGAGTCGGTGATCTCCTCGCCGTAGGACTCCCGGTACACCATCACCTCCTGGCGCTCGACCACGCCCTTCGGAGACAGCTTCACCGCGAAGGTGATCTGCTCATGCTGGCCGAGCTCCTCGTCGATGATCGCATAGCCGTCCACGCGCTCGCCGGTGGTGGCGATGAAGACGACGTACTCGGACTTCGCCGGCTTGTAGCCGAGCCGCCCCTGCACCGCGGCCAGCTCGGGCGCACCGAGCCGCACCTTGCGGAAGGTGACGCGCTTGCTGGAGGGGAAGAACTCCCGGAGGATCTGCGGGGTGGTGAAATACGTGGCGGCCGCCTGGGCGGGCAACGAGGCCCCCAGCCACAGCGATACCGCCAGTGCCAGCGAGAAGTGCTTCACGGTGATGCCCCTTACCATGTTCATGGCAGCTCTCGAATCGTCTCGATGACGGCCTGCCGGACGTGCGAGCGCCAGTTCGTCCGGGCACGATAGAGATTCTGTGAGGTGGCGCCCCGGTGCGCCCCGCTCCACAGGACGCGACCGTCCGCGTCCACCAGGGAAAGCTCCAGCTCCAGATTCACCTGGCCGAGCGGCCGGAGCGCGGACAAATCCATGTGGGTCAACACCAGCAGCACGGTCGCCTCCGCCCCGTACTGGTGCGCCAGCGCTCGGGCTTGCTCCACCGAGGGCAGCGGACCCATCGCCGTCTCCACCGCCATCACCTCGAAGCCGCGGGAGCGCAGCGCCTCCGCCCCCACCCGGGCCACCACGTCACGCGGATCCTCGCCCCCGGACAACTGCCCGGTGAGGCTCTGCGGCGGAGGTCGGGGCACCCGCGACGCGGCCAGCACCACCACCCGGGAGGGTGCCCCCTCCGGCCGCACCGAGGGAGCACCGGCACATGCGGCGGTCAGGCACAGCAGGGTGACGAGCAGGAAGGCGCGCATTCGGGCTCTCGGACTCAGAAGAGGTAGGCCACGCTGGCGATGTACTGCCAGTCGTTCTCCTCCCAGAAGTACCTGTTCCACACGTGCGGCTGCTGCCCTCCCGCTCCCGACTTCTGCCAGTGGAAGCTGTTCTTGAGGACATACGGTGGCAGGGGGCGCCAGTTGAGGCCCAACGTCAGCCGCGCCGCGTCGCCCGCGGTGACGAACTCGGTGTCGGTGTCCTTCTCCTCGTAGCGCACCGAGGCGGTGAAGTGCCCATCCCGCCACTCGTCGGGCATCATCCGGAAGAAGGGCTCGATCCGAAAGCGGTAGTTGGCCTGCGCGTAGAAGCCGGTCATCCCCACCGGCACCCGATCGCGGGTGTTGGCCTGCGAGCCGTCCGGGAAGCCCTGCACGTAGCCCGGATCGATGAAGACGCGCACCACCTCGCCGGTCAGATCCAACGGACCCAGCCGCCAGAAGACGTCCGCGTTCACCATGTTCACCCGGCGGCCTTCCAGATCATACGCGCCCGTGTAGCCGGACAAAGCCGCC
>QKJM01000885.1 GCA_003249315.1 Archangium sp. | reverse complement strand
CTCGTCGGCACCAGCACCTTGCCGCCCATGTGGCCGCACTTCTTCTCGCTCGCGAGCTGATCCTCGAAGTGAACGCCCGCGGCGCCCGCTTCGATCATCGACTTCATCAGCTCGTAGGCGTTGAGCGGCCCGCCGAAGCCCGCCTCCGCGTCCGCCATGATGGGCGCGAACCAGTACCGGTCATCGTGGCCCTCGGCGTGGTCGATCTGATCCGCCCGCCGCAGCGAGGCGTTGATACGGCGCACCACCGTGGGCACGCTGTCCACCGGGTAGAGGCTCTGGTCCGGGTACATCTGCCCGGCGCTGTTGGCGTCCGCCGCCACCTGCCAGCCGGAGAGATAGATGGCCTTGAGCCCCGCGCGCACCATCTGCACCGCCTGGTTGCCGGTGAGGGCGCCGAGCGCGTTCACGTAGTCCTCGGTGTTGAGCAGCTCCCACAGCCGCTTCGCGCCCATCTCCGCCAGCGTGTAGCTGATGCGGACGGAGCCACGAAGCTTCTCCACGTCCGCTTCCGAGTAGTTGCGGGTGATCCCCTCGAAGCGCTGGGCATGGAGCTTGGCGTGGGGAGAGGCGTCAGTCTTCTTCACGGCGTCGTACATGTCGGCTCCTCAATGGGAAGCGAGTGAAAGGAAGGCACTACGGTTGTTGTGTGGAATGAAGAGAGCCCCTCAGCCGTGCGCGGTGAGGACCTCGTAGGCGGGCAGGGTGAGGAAGTCCTCGAAGCGGGGCGCGGTGGAGAGCTTCTCGAAGAGGGCTCGTGCCTCCTCCAGCCGCTCCGCGCCGTAGCGTCCCCCGGCTCCCTCGGAATCCAGGCGCTTCATCTCCTCGGACAGCACCTGACGGAAGCGCTCCGGCGTCACCGGCTGGCCATCCGCCAGGGGGGCGCGGTGGTGCATCCACTGCCACACCTGGGCGCGGGAGATCTCCGCCGTGGCCGCGTCCTCCATCAGGTTGTAGAGTGGCACGCAGCCCTGGCCTCCCAGCCAAGCTGCGAGGTACTGCACCCCCACCCGGATGTTGTGGCGCAGGCCCTCCTCGGTGCGCGAGCCCGAGTGGACCTCCAGCAGGTCCTCCTCGCTGATGCGTACGTCCTCGCGCTTCTTGTCCAGTTGGTTGGGCCCCGGCATGTACTTGTCGAAGATTTCGCGGGCCACCGCCACCAGCCCCGGGTGCGCCACCCAGGTGCCGTCGTGTCCGTCCCGCGCCTCGCGCTCCTTGTCCGCGCGCACCTTCGCCAGCGCCGTCTCGTTGGCCGCCGGGTCTCCCTTGATGGGGATGAAGGCCGCCATGCCTCCCATCGCATGCACCCCCCGGCGGTGGCACACCTGGATGAGCCGCAGCGAGTAGTTGTGCAGGAAGGCCTTGTCCATCGTCACCTGCCCGCGGTCCGGCAGGACGAACTTCGGGTCCGCCTGGAGCTTCTTGATGAAGCTGAAGATGTAGTCCCAGCGGCCGCAGTTGAGCCCCGCCGAGTGCTCGCGTAGCTCGTAGAGGATTTCGTCCATCTCGAAGGCCGCGGGCAGCGTCTCGATGAGGACGGTGGCCTTGATGGTGCCTCGGGAGATGGCCAGCTCGCTCTGGGCCAGGTGGAACACGTCGTTCCACAGTCGGGCCTCCAGGTGGCTCTCCAGCTTGGGAAGGTAGAAGTAGGGGCCGCTGCCCCGCGCCAGCAGCTCGCGCGCGTTGTGGAAGAAGTAGAGGCCGAAGTCGAAGAGCGAGCCGGAGACCGGCTTGTCGTCCACCTCCAGGTGCCGCTCCACCAGGTGCCAGCCGCGCGGCCGACAGAAGAGCACCGCCGTCTTCTCGTTGAGCGCGTACTCCTTGCCGTTCTCCGCGGTGAAGTGGATGGTCCGGCGCACCGCGTCGCGCAGGTTGAGCTGCCCGCGCACCACGTTGTCCCACGTGGGGCTGTTGGCGTCCTCGAAGTCCGCCATGAAGACGTTGGCCCCCGAGTTGAGCGCGTTGATGATCATCTTCCGGTCCACCGGGCCGGTGATCTCCACGCGCCTGTCCAGCAGATCCCCCGGCAGCGGAGCGACGGTCCACTCGCTCTCCCGGATGTCCTTCGTCTCGGGGAGGAAGTGCGGGTGCCCGCCACGGTCATAGGTCGCCTGCACCTCCTTGCGCCGCTCCAGCAGCGACTCGCGCCGCGCCTCGAAGGTGCGCGCCAGCTTCGCCACGAACGCGACGGCCTCGGGGGTGAGGATCTCCTCGTACTCGGGCAGCCACGCCCCCTTCAGGGTGATGCCGTGGCCAAGAGTGCGACTCGAGGGGGTGGAGGGAACGGCTGCGTCCATTCTCACGGCTCCTTTCTGATGACGAGATGCGTTGTAAAACGCATCCGCGGCCTGGAATCTGCGACTCTTCCCGCTTGGTGGGAAGCTCTTGTGAACGGCAGTCTACGTCTTTGTAAGAGTGTCAACAAGCCCTTGGCTGAAATTTGTAAATTGAACGTCTTGTAAAATGGAAAATGTGGCCTGGGGGAAGTGTCCACTCGGGAGCCCGGGCGGGCCCTCCCCCCTCCGTCGGTCGAGGGGGCGTGCTATCGCAGCCCGTGTCCCCCCCTGCCGAGGAGGCTGCCACCGTGAGCACCCGGAACGTTCGCATCGAGAAGGACACCCTGGGTCCCATCGAGGTCCCCGCGGAGCGTCTGTGGGGCGCGCAGACGCAGCGCAGCCTCCTCAACTTCGCCATCTCCTGCGAGCGCATGCCGCGGGCCCTCATCCACGCCCTGGTGCGGGTGAAGAAGGCCGCCGCCCTCGTCAACATGGAGTTGGGTGTCCTGGCGCGGGACAGGGGCGAGGCCATCGTCCAGGCCGCCGACGAGGTGCTGGCCGGTCGCCACGACGAGGAGTTCCCCCTGAGCGTCTGGCAGACGGGCAGCGGCACCCAGACGAACATGAACGTCAACGAGGTGCTGGCCAACCGGGCCTCGGAGCTGCTGGGCGGCGAGCGCGGCGAGGGGCGCGTCGTACACCCCAACGACGACGTCAACAGGAGTCAGAGCTCCAACGACGTCTTCCCCACCGCCATGAGCGTGGCCGCGGTGGAGTCCCTGGTGGGGCACGTCCTACCCGAACTCGAGGCTCTGCGCGACGTGCTCGCCGCCAGGGCGGAGCGCTTCCGGGACATCGTGAAGATCGGCCGCACGCACCTGCAGGATGCGACCCCGCTCACCCTGGGACAGGAGTTCAGCGGCTACGTGGCGCAGCTCGAGCACGCGCAAGGCCACCTCGAGTGTACCCTGCCGCACTTCTACGAGCTGGCGCTCGGCGGCACCGCGGTGGGCACCGGTCTCAACGCGCCCAGAGGGTACGCGGAGCGCGTGGCCCAGGAGATCGCCCGCCTCACCGGCCACCCCTTCGTCACCGCCCCCAACAAGTTCGAGGCCCTGGCCGCCCATGACGCGCTGGTGCAGGCCCATGGTGCGTTGAAGGGCCTGGCCGCCGTGCTCTTCAAGATTGCCAACGACGTGCGCTGGCTGGCCTCGGGGCCTCGTTCGGGCCTCGGCGAGCTGCTCCTCCCCGAGAACGAGCCGGGCAGCTCCATCATGCCGGGCAAGGTCAACCCCACCCAGTGCGAGGCCCTCACCATGCTGTGCGCCCAGGTGATGGGCAACGACGTGGCCATCTCCCTCGGCGGCGCGTCCGGCAACTTCGAGCTCAACGTCTTCAAGCCGCTCCTCATCCACGACTTCCTGCAGAGCTGCCGGCTGCTGGCGGATGGCATGCGCAGCTTCCGCCTCCACTGCGCCGAGGGGATCGAGCCCAACCTTCCGCGGCTGAAGGAGAACCTGGAGCGCTCACTGATGCTCGTCACCGCGCTCAACCCGCACCTCGGCTACGACAACGCGGCGAGGATCGCGAAGAAGGCCCACCAGGAGGGCAAGACGCTCAAGGAGGCGGCGGTGGAGCTGGGTCTGCTCACCCCCGAGCAGTTCGACGCCTGGGTGCGCCCGGAGAAGATGACGGGTAACCTCTAGGCTGGCTCTCAGACGTCCAGCGTGTGCTGGGCGGGATTCGCCGGGGCGTAGGCCACCGGTACCCGCTGCCCAGCCTGGAAGAGCAGTCGTCGGGGGCTCAGCGACAGTAGCTCCATCGTCCCCGTGCGGAGCGCCCCGTCCGGCCCGTCGAAGCTGTAGTGGAGGACGTAGGTGAGGCCTCGGACTTCAATCCGGGTCAGCAATCCCACCGCCATGACCCCCTTCATCCGCTGCTGCGCCTGCCGCCACAGGGGCAGCGCCGCCAGCGACACGAAGCCGGTCATCGCCACCCCTTCCGCCACCAGCCCCGCATACGGCAATACATGGACCCACCTCGCCAGCAGCTCGGGCGGCACGCGGGCCTGCCCGAAGATCCAGCAGAGGAGGGTGATGGCGATCAGGGACACGCTCTTGAGCGTGTCGACGACGAGCTGCTTCGGAAACATGGTGGCTCTCTACATAAAGCAGGATTCAACGGGAAACAAAAGTCTCCCGTGGAATCGCCACCATTCTTGAATAATGGGAAAGACAGAGCGGGTTCAGGGCCTACCGGGGAGCCATCTGCTGGAGGATGGCGACGGTGGTCACGGCGGCCTCGGAGGGGGAGAGGGCCGTGTCGGCGATGCCGGATACCACCCGGGTGATGTTGTGGTCCACCTCTCCTTCGCGGGCCCAGGTGGCCACCTGGGGGGCGGTGATGTAGACGGAGAAGGCGTGGTGCCCGGAGCCGGGTCGCTCGCCGATGAGGTGCAGGATGGCCCGGTGGGACTGCGCCTCGGGCAGAGAGCCGTAGAGCACCTCTCCAATCTGGTAGCCGGCGCGCACCCGTCCGGAGGTCACCACGATGGGCTGGGGCGCCACCCGGTAGCCCGCGGTCTCCAACTCCGCGCGCACCCGCTCCAGGTAGGGGGTGAGGTGCCCCTCGTCGGTGAGGGCGAAGGCGTTGAGCCCGTCCGAGAGGACGAGCTGCACGTCGTACTGGCCAGCGTGCTGCTCGCGCAGCGTCCGGAGGTTGCTCAGCGAGGCCTCGGAGAGCTGCTCGCCGGAGGGCGGGTGGAGGATGTAGTCCTCGCGGTCCTTGGAGCGGGTGGCCACGGTGACGGCGCCCGGCAGCGAGTCCGCGAAGCTGGTGGGGTGCTGGGCCCAGATGCTGCGCTTGGCGTCCTCGTAGAGGTAGCGGACCTTCTGTTCCAGCGCGGGGTGGAGCTGCCAGGGCGAGGCGCCGTGCCCGCGGGCGAGGAAGACGCCGCGCCGCTCCACCTCCTCCATCCGGGCCGCGGCCTCGGCGAGCACCTCCGCGTCCGGGCGCGAGTCGCCCTTGCGTCGCAGGTACTGGAGGTACACCCAGGCGGGGTCGCCGAAGTGCTCGGTGGGCTGGCCCGCCGCGTCGATGACGCCGAGCTGCTGGAAGAAGGCCCACATCCGGTCATCCACCTTGTAGCCGAACCGCTCGCGGATGCGGACGTGGTCCTGGAAGGCGGTGGTGAGGTAGCTGAGCATCGGGTCGTTCTTGGTGGGCAGCCCCATGAGGTAGGCGGGGTTGGCGGGCATGATCTGCTCCAGGCACCAGTCGAGGTCGTCGAGGGAGACCTCCATGTGCAGGGTGGAGCAGACGTCCAGACCGAGGGTGAGTCCGTGCAGCTTGCCCATGACGATGTCCTCGAGGCAGCAGCGGACGAGCTGCTCGCGGGAGCGGAACACCTCGGGGCCGATGAAGCCGGCCACGTCGTTGAGGTGTACCCAGGGAGAGGCGGCCCGGCCGGCGCCGAGCTGGGCGGTGGCCACGCGCTGCTGGAGCACCCGGGCGAAGCCGTACTTGCGCGACTCGTGTACCACCATGTCGAAGCCGTTGCCGTGGCCGTTGGTGGCGTCCGCGCCCTGGCCCGTCTCGAAGTACAGGCCATACCTGCCGGTGCGCGAGGCCGCATGCGTCTGCATCTTGGTGAGGGTGATGTCGAACGTCTGGTTGGCGCCCTCGGTGCCGCCGAGGCTCTGGAACCAGATGCCGGTGGTGCCGGGTTGCTGCCGCTCCACCTCGGCCTGCACGTCGATGTGGGCCAGCACGCAGTGGGGCATCACCTCCGAGAGTTCGAAGGTGTCCAGGATGTCCTTGAGGGTGTTCTCCACCGTGGCCACCGACGCCACCTCGCTGGAGACGGGGTTGGTGCCCAGCACCACGTCGCCCACGGCGAAGGACCAGCCGTTGAAGACCTGCCAGCGGATGTCGTCCGGGTGGTCCGTGGGCGAGTTGGGCTGGATGCGCGCTCCCATGTAGCCCTTCGCACCCAGCTTGCTGCCTGGCAGCGGGTTGAAGACCTTCTGTCCCACGGCGATGAGCTCCTCGTTGCTCATCAGCTTCACCACGCAGCCGATGGTGTCGCTGTCCAGCCCGGGCATGATGGACTTCACCTCGTCCTCGTTCTTCTCGAGGAGGAAGCCCTTGAGCTCACTCATCGTCCAGCCGTTCAGGCTGGCGGTCACCAGGGCATCCATCCCCTGTCCGATGAGGGTGAAGAGACCATCCTCGAAGAGCGGGTAGGCGCGCAGGTCGCCGAGGCGGCTGTTGGCCAGCAGGGTGCGTGCGTTGGTGCGCGAGGTGTCATCCGCGGCGGCCACACCCTGGGCCTCGTCCCCCTCCTTGTATTCATTGGCCGCTCCGATGAGCTGCCGGTAGCGGGTGAGGTCGAATCCTCCCCGGGTGCGCTCGAGGTACGTGAAGACATCCTCTCCGGGTTTCACCTCGGGGATGTACACGCCGGGAGGGGGCGGCGCGGGTCGCTGCTCCTCCTTCCGGCAGGCCAGGGCGAGCGCCGAGGTGCCCAGCAGCACGGAGCTCATGAACGTCCGCCGACGCATCACCACCGGTTGCCACTTCGGATTCCGGGGCGGAGGGGTGTTGCCCTTGTGCGCGGAACGGCGAGGCCTGAGCCGGTGGTGTGCCATCGTCTTCATGTCCACTCCTCCTGAGTGTCGAGGCGGGGCTCCGCATACCCTTCGGGGCAGCGGAATGACTGGAATGGTACATGGAGGGCAGACACCCGAGTCAAAGCGGAGCTGTCGGATGTTGGATTCCGGGGCATTGCGCCGGCTCGGGAACCAGGGGAGCCTGGGGCCGCATGAAGGGACAGGATGACGCGCTGGAGGAGTACGAGCTGCCGTTCCTCGAGTCCGTCGCGCTCCAGGTGTCCGTGCTGGGAATCACCCTGGTCACCCGGCTGGCGGATCTGGCGGTGCTGCTGGTGCGTCCGCGGCTGCTGCGAGCCTACGTGAGCGTGTGGGTGGCGGCGCTGCTGCGCTCGCCGTATCGGCTGAGGCGCTCCTTCGAGGTGGTGCGGGCGCTGAAGGCGAGCGGGCAGCCGCTGCGCGAGCTCATCTACGGGGAGACGCCGCTGGTGACGGGGTTGAGGGCCTTCCGAGCGGCGGGGGTGGGGCCGGGCAGCCGGGTGGTGGACCTGCTCGCGGGGCGGGGGCGGGCGCTGCTGGCGGCGCGCTGGCTGGGGGCGGAGGCGCGCGGGGTGGAACTGCTGGAGCGCCACGTGGTGAGCGTGGCGGAGCCGCTGCGGCGCGCGGGCATTTCCCTCGTGCAGGGAGATGCGCTCCTGGAGGAGCTGGGAGACGCCACCCATGTCTTCCTCGCCTGGACGGCGCTCGGCCCGGAGACGAAGGCACGGGTGCTCGAGCGACTGCGCACCTGCCGTCCCGGCACCCGCATCCTCACCGTGACGCGGCCGGTGGAGGCCGAGGACTTTCCCGTGCTCGGCCGGCAGCGGCTGCTCTTCACCTGGGGCTTCGAGGGGGTGTGGTTGCACGAGTACCGTCCGGAGGCGGCGTAGGCTCGCTGGGGCCGAGGTATGACAATGATGTCGGGGCGTCGCCGGGCGGAGCATGGCCGAAGGGGCGGTCGTCAGAGGGAGCGTGGCCCGGTCCGCGAGTTGCACGGAGTACGGGTATGAACGCTTTCTCTCTTTCTCGAACGCTGCTTCTGTTGTCCGTGTTGTTGCTGCTG
>QKJM01000302.1 GCA_003249315.1 Archangium sp. | reverse complement strand
GGCAAGCCCCACGGCGGCGAGTTCCTTCCCCACCCCCTCGGGGCCGGCGAAGAGGTAGGCGTGATGCACCGCGCCGCTGCGCAGCGCCGCCTGGAGCGCGTCAACCGCGCGCGGCTGTCCAACCACCGAGGCCAGCGTCATGGCGCGTGTATCCCCGCTCGCGCTTCACCCGTCAACCATCCGGAGGGTAGCCCGTCCCTTCCCGCCCCGACGGGGCCCCACCGTCTTCCTCCCCACCGAGCATGCGGGCAGCAGCGCACACCTCGCGCAGTTCTCCTTCACCGGCTTCGTGGGACACACCCCGCTCATCCCGTAGTGGCACAGCGCGAAGTCGTAGCGCACCGGATCCTCCTCATCCAATGCCCGCAGCGACTCCGTCACCTCCTCCGCCGTCCGCCAGCTCAGGTCCTTGCGCCGCGTCAGCCCCAGGTGCTGGGAGATCCGTCCGATGTGGGTGTCCAGGGGGATCAGCAGCGCCCTCGGGCTCACCTGTTTCCAGATGCCGAAGTCCACCCCGTCCGGCCCCCGCACCATCCACCTCAGGAAGAGGTTCCACCTCTTCGCCGCCCCCGTCCCCATCGGCGACGGTAGCAGGTGGTGCAACCCGCGCTCCGGCCCCAGCGCGGCCCTCAGGGGCTTCATCGGTACCTCCCGGAGCGCCGTGGTGAAGGCATCCAGCGCCCCGTGCCAGCTACCTCGGGCCTCGAGGCCCCGGACGAAGAGGCACTCCAGGCTCCCGTGCTCCCGCAGCGCCCTCCCCATCCCCAACAGCAGCACCGCCACGTCCGTCCCCACGTTGAAGCGATAGACGAAGCCCTCGAGCAGTTTCCGTGCATCGGGGACGTCCAGGTCTCGCACGAAGCCCGCCGGTGAGGGGCCCATTCGCTTCAGCAGCCCGTCCACCTTCGGCTTGAAGAGATCCGCCCTCCCGTACGCCAGCGCCGCCGCCAGCAGCCCGCTCACCTCGATGTCCCGCTCGTCTCTGTACCGGTGCGGGAACTCCACCGGATCGAAGGCGATCCGCGCCCTCGCGTCCGTCGACGCCAGGAAGTCCTCCAGGCACCCGCGCAGGCGCTCCGCTTCCTTCGTGCTCAAGCCCGTCGGGGACTGCGCTCTTCGCTGCATGTTTCTTGGGACTCCTACGGATTCAACCCGGGAACCGAGGCACCCTCACCCCGTCCCTCTCCCAGAGGGAGAGGGGTTATCTCGTCAGTTCCCTGACCGCGTGTCCCAGTTCCGGGAGGATCAGCCGCTCGAGCCCCAGCCTCACCGCGTTCGGCGACCCCGGCAACGCAAAGAGGATCATCCCCTCGTACGTCCCCGCCGTCGCCCTCGACATCATCGCCGCACTCCCAATCTCCTCGTACGACAACACCCGGAACAGCTCCCCGAACCCCGGCACACTCTTCTCGAACAGCCCCTCCAGCGTCTCCACCGTGCTGTCCCTCCGGCTGATCCCCGTCCCTCCACTGAAGATCACCGCCCTCGCTCCTACCTCCCTCGCCTCCTTCAACACCCCTCGGATCTCCTCCGGCTCGTCCTTGATCACCCGGTAGCCACTCACCGTGTGACCCTCCCCCTCCAGCAGCTCCCTCATCACCTTCCCGCTTCGGTCCTGCTTCTCGCCTCGCGTATCCGAGCACGTCGCCAAGAACACGCTCACATGCACCGGCGCGTGCGCCTTGTGCTCCGCCGCCGTCCGCGAGCCGTGCCCATGCTCGTGTCCATGATGGTGCCCGTGCCCGTGCCCATGGTCGTGTCCATGGTCGTGCCCGTGCCCATGGTCGTGCCCGTGATGCCCATGCTCATGAGCATGCTCGTGATCCTTGTGTCCCATCCCGTTGCTCCGTCCTCGCGAGTCCTGCTCGTCCCTCAGTCCGCCAGCTCCACCAGCAGTTCCCCGTTCTCGACATCGATCTTCACCGTGGGCTGGTCGTCGCACACCCCCGGAGAGGTCTCGTTCTTCCCCGTGTCCATGTCGAAGCCGACCTCATGGCAGGGGCACACCACCGTGTTGCCATCGAGGTGTCCGCCGGACAGCAGACACCCCGCGTGATTGCACCAGTCGTCCAACCCCTTGTACTGCCCGTTGATCCGGGCCACGCACACGTTGTGCCTGCCCACCTCGTAACCACGCATTTCCTTCTCGGCGAAGTCCGCCGGTCCCAGCTTGATCTTCATCGGCCTCGATCACTCCTGCCCTTTCGGGCTCCACACCTGTCGCCCCTTCTATCCCGACCCGGGCGGGCCGGGGAGGGCCTGTGCGCAACTCCCGCTCCTCCGCCCCCTGGCGGTATTACCTTCTTTTCGTGATACCGCCCGAAGACACCTCCGTACCTCACATGCCCAGGGAGCGCTCGCCCCTGTGCCTGCTCGGGGATCTCCTCCCCGAGGCGGACACCCTGCTCGAGCAACTCCGGATGACCGCCCCTGGCCTCCACCAGTTCGGCCTCACCGGAGACCTGCGTCGGCGTACCGAGCTCGTCCGAGGCTCCGTGGAACTGATCGCCTCCGCCGACGCCCCCGCCCCCGTGCTCGAGGCCTTCACCGGAGCCCTCGGTGTGGTCGAGGTACTCCAGCGAGAGCACGCCAGATGCACCGTGCGAATGGGAGACGACATGCGCGTGAGCCTGCGTGTCCTCCCCGAGGAAGACTTCGCCCCCGTCCTCCATGCACTCACCGGCTCCAAGGCCCACCTCGCGCGCCTCCATGCCCTCGCCCGCCAGCAGGGGCTCCACCTCTCCCACCGAGGTCTCCGTCGCTCCCAGGGCTCCCGGCTGCCCATCCCCGATGAGGCCACGCTCTACCGGCTGCTCGGCATGCAGTACATCCCTCCCGAGCTGCGCGAGGACACCGGGGAGATCGAAGCCGCGCTCGCGGGCCGACTCCCCGAGGACCTGGTTTCGCTGGAGCACATCCAGGGCGCCGTCCACGCCCACAGCACCTGGTCCGATGGGCGGAACTCCCTGGAGGAGATGGCGCGCTCCGCCCGGAGCCTGGGCCTGCGCTACCTCACCATCACCGAGCACAGCCAGTCAGCCATCTACGCCGGCGGCCTGAAGGTCGATGCGCTGCGCCGCCAGTGGGAGGAGATCGATCGCCTCAACGCCACCCTCCCCGGCATCCGCCTCCTCAAGGGAATCGAGGTGGACATCCTCGAGAGCGGCGCCCTCGACTACCCCGACAGCGTCCTCGAGCAGCTCGAAGTGGTCATCGGCTCCATCCACGTGCGCCACGGCCTGGACGAGGAGCGGATGACGCGAAGGGTTCTGCAAGCAATGGAGAATCCGCACTTCCACATCCTCGGGCACCCCACCGGGCGTCTCCTCCAGAGCCGCGCCCCCTACCCGCTCCGAATGGAGGCCGTGCTCGACAAGGCCGCAGAGCGAGGTGTGGCGGTGGAGGTCAACGGCAATCCGCAGCGGTTGGATCTCAAGGATCAGCATGTCCGCCAGGCCGTCCAACGCGGCGTCCGACTGGTGATGAGCTGCGACGCACACGATGTGGTGGGCCTGGGCAACCTGCGCTATGCGGTAGCCACCGCGCGTCGCGGCTGGACGCGCCGGGAGGACGTCCTCAACACCCTCACCGCGGACAGCTTCGTGAGCGCCCTGCGCGAGCCGCGAGTCTCCTGACGAGGACTGGCATCGGTGCTAGTCTCGCCGCGCCTTGCCGCTCCGACTTCTCGCACTCACCCTCTCCCTGCTCACCGCCAGCGTCTCGGCCGCGGAGCGCCCCTCGCGAGCCGATCTGCAGAAGGCGCTGGCCCTGTACGAGCGCTCGGTGGTGGAGGTGCGGGGCCCGCGGGCGACCGGCCCCGGAGTCATCGTCGGCGCCGAGGGACAGGTCCTCACCTCCGTGCGCCACGTCAGCCTGGAGGCGGCCGAGGTGAAGTACGACGGGCAGAAGCTGCCGGCCACGGTGGTGCTCGCCAATGCGTACCTCCAGGTGGCCATCGTGGCCGCCCCCTCCGGTACCTATCCCGCCGTCCCCGTGCGCGTGGCCGCGGACAGGCCGGTGGGCCAGTGGCTCATTGGAATCGCCCCCGGACGCGGCAAGCGGAAGGCCCGGCCCATGACGGCCCAGGCGAGGAAGGCTCCCGAGCCCTTCATCGACGTGGCCCTGCCCCTGCCCCCGGGCAGCCCCCTCTTCGACATCCACGGGCGGATGGTGGCGGTATCCGTCCAGCGCCGCGGTCGTGGAGGTTGTCGGGCCCTCCCGATGGAGGCCGTCAAGCGGCAGCTCGCCGCCCGGGCGGAGACACCATGAGTTCCACCGCGTCCTCCCCGTGGCGCCCCAGCGCCGTGCAGGAAGCGGTGGGCCTGTGGGCCCTGGGCTTCCTGGGCATCGTCGTCTCCTTCCTCCTCTTCGGCGGCAGCAGCGTGCCCAAGCTGGTGGCCACGGTGGGCTTCCTCTACCTGCCGCTGCTCGCCATGCGCCAACGCGGCGAGGACTACCGGGACTATGGGCTCACCCTGCGCTACTGGCGACAGGACGTGCGCCTCTTCCTCGGAATGAGCCTGCTCGTCTTCCCCCTCTTCTTCGGGGCCTTCGCCCTGTGGACGGAGCTGCTGCCCCACCTGCCCTCGGAGCTGGCCCACCTGCTCGCCCCCTTCCGTGGCCCGGCGCACTTCTCTCCCCGGCTGCCTCCCCGCTTCCTCGAGTGGACGGTGGATCAGCTCTTCGTGGTCGCCCTGCCCGAGGAGTTCTTCTACCGCGGCTACCTGCAGTCGCGCCTGAGGGACGCCTGGCCCCGGGGACGGCTCTTCCTCGGCGCACGGCTGGGGCCCGCCTTCTGGGTGACGGCGCTCCTCTTCGCGCTCGGACACCTCGCCATCTTCCAGGCGTGGCGCCTGTCCGTCTTCTTCCCCGCCCTCCTCTTCGGGTGGATGCGAGAGCGCACCGGCACCATCATCGGCGCCGCCCTCTTCCACGCCGCCGCCAACCTCTTCGTGCGATTTCTCGAGGTGTCCTTCTTCGGCGGGTGAGGGGGCTTTCACACGTGGCTCACCCGGAGGTCCGCCTCCACCGCCAGCGTGGTGCCCTCGGCCAGCTCCACCCAGCCCGCGGGACGCTTCACGTGCGATGCCACCACCACCGAGCGCCGCCTCCGGTGCGCGGCCACCGCCGGGTGCGTGTCCGGCGTCGCGGGTGTCACCCCGCACACCTCGCATTGATCCGTCCCCTCCAGGCGCGTGTAGTACAGCGGCAGCTCCCCCCTCCTCGTGGCCACCAGGATGGAGCCGTTGGTCGCCACCAGGTTCATCGTGGAGGCCCGCGCCGCTCCCGTCGCCGCCGAGGCCTTCGTCAGCTCACTCGCCGTATCCGCCAACAACCGTCCCGCCACCTCCGCCTCCAACCGCCGATCCTCCGTCCGCCCCGTCTCCCACAGCCGCTGCAGGAAGAGCGCGAAGACCACCGCGCTGTCCGTCGCCCCTCGAATCTGCCGCTTCAGATGATCCGGGAGCCGAGCCACCAACCCGGCCCTCAGCTCGGAGAAGTTCTCGAGTGTGCCCTGGTGCGCGAACAACCACATCAGAGAGCGGAACGGCTGGGTGTTCTCCTCCAGCGACATCCCCACCGGCAGCTTCCGAGCGTGGAAGAGCAGCGCCTCCGACTCGTGCGGCGGAGCGAGCGCCTCCAGCGTCAGCCCACCCCCGGCTGGAAAGCGCCTCAGCAGCGCGTCCCCATCGGCATAGGCCCCGATTCCCACGGCATCGGCCCTTTCCTCGCCCCTCAGACCCACCTGCCCCTCCAGTCGGTGCAGCTCACACCTCAGCAGGTTCGGGTCGGACGTCAGAACGGCCAGCACGACGGACATGAGACAACCCCCTTCGTCTCCTCCATAGATAATGATGCCCACAACCCCCCTCAACCCGGGCTCCCCCCTCCTCGACTCCACCTAACCCCTTGAAAAACCTGGAGTTTGGCCGAATACAGCGTTTGACAGCCCGGGGGACGGGCGCCTAACATCCCCGCGCTTTCCCAAGGGTTGGGGACCGAACGTTCCCCTGGCTACAGCGGAGACGGAATGTCGGACGACATCGCAATCGGCATCGACCTGGGCACGTCCACCTCGTGCGTGTCCGTGGTGCAGGACGGTCAGCCGATGGTCATCCCCAACGAGTGGGGCGAGACGACCCACGCCTCGTGCGTGTCCTTCCTGGAAGACGGCTCGGTGCTGGTGGGCAATGCCGCCAAGCGCAACATCATCACCAGCCCCGAGTCCACCGTGTACTCGGCCAAGCGGCTCATCGGGCGCTACTACTTCTCCGACGAGGTGAAGAAGGCCCAGGCGGTGATGCCGTACCAGATCGTCGAGGGCGACAACAACTCCGTCCGCATCTCGGTGAGGAACGAGACGTACTCGCTGCCGGAGATCTCCGCGCTGGTGCTCAAGGAGATGAAGGCCGTCGCGGAGACGTACCTGGGCCGAGAGGTGAGCCGGGCCGTCGTCACCGTCCCCGCCTACTTCAACGACAACCAGCGCCAGGCCACCAAGGACGCGGGCCGCATCGCCGGACTGGAGGTGCTGCGCATCCTCAACGAGCCCACCGCCGCGGCGCTCGCCTACGGCTTCGGCCGGGACGTCAACCACCGCGTGGTGGTGTACGACCTGGGCGGCGGCACCTTCGACGTCTCCATCCTGGAGATCGGCAAGGACGTCTTCGAGGTGCTCTCCACCGCCGGCGACACCTACCTGGGCGGTGACGACTTCGACGACCGCATCATGACGTGGCTGGCGGACAGCTTCCTCCAGCAGACGCGCTTGGATCTGCGGCAGAACAAGTACTGCCTGCAGATGCTCAAGGACGCGGCCGAGCGGGCGAAGATCGACGTGGGCACCCATGGCACCGCGGACATCCTCTGCGCGGGCATCTGCCAGGACGCCAACGGCAACGTGTTGGATCTGCGCAACTCGCTCAATCTGGACCAGTTCAACCGGATGGTGATGGATCTGGTGCAGCGCACCTTCAAGGTGTGCGACGAGGCCCTGCAGTCGGCGCGGCTGACGGCGGCGGACATCGACGCGGTCATCCTGGTGGGTGGACCCACGCGCCTGCCCATCATCCGCAACTCGGTGCGCCACTACTTCCAGAAGGAGCCGCTGGAGGGCATCAACCCCGATCAGGTGGTGGCCATGGGCGCGGCCCTGCAGGCCCACGCGCTGCAGGACAGCAGCACCGAGACCTTCCTGGTGGACGTGACGCCGCTGTCGCTGCGCATCGGCACGGTGGGCGGCTACACGGAGAAGATCATCGACAAGAACACCCCGGTGCCCATCGATCGCTCGAAGACCTTCACCACCAGCCGCGACGGGCAGGATCGGGTGAAGATCCGCGTGTACCAGGGCGAGTCCAACCGGGCCGACGAGTGCGAGATGCTCGGCGAGTTCGAGTTCTCGGGTTTCCGCATCGGCTACCGCGGAGAGGTGAAGATCGACGTGACGTTCGAGATCAACACCGACGGGTTGGTGAACGTGTCCGCGGCGGACCTGGAGACGGGGCAGCGGACGTCCACCACCATCTCCCTCTCCTCGGGCATGACGGAGGCGGACATCCAGCGCTCCATCACGGCCAACAAGAACATCCACCTCGCGGGACACGGCGAGCTGCCCGCGGTCGCCAGCGGGGGGAGGTAGGCCACCGAGATGTCGCAGCCCCCAGACAACGGAGCCGGCAAGCCCCCGGCCCCTCCCCGACCCGCCGCCCCCGGCGCTCCCCGGGTAGCCCCCGCACGCCCTTCCGTGCCCGGCATCCCCCCTGTGGGCGCGCAGCCCTCGGGCGTGCCTCCCCGCCCTCCGCCCACCCGGGTAACGAGGCCCGTTCCACCCGTCCCCGCGACTCCAGCGGGACCGCCACCGGGGGCCTCCCGACCGAGCGCCTCGGTCCCGGCCGTGGCTCCCGTGAGCCCCCCTCCCCCACCTGGCGTGGCCGGCCCCGCGCGGCCCCCCCCGCCCCCGCCAGCCGCCTCCCTGGTGCCCTCGGTGGCCCCGGTGGTGCCTCC
>QKJM01000713.1 GCA_003249315.1 Archangium sp. | reverse complement strand
TTCTCCCGCACGTCCTCGCGCGGCTGCCACCAGTCCACCTGGCCGTCATAGCGGTCCACGGCGGTGCTGGCCGCCAGCACCTCCACGCCGCGGCTGGCGGCCTGTACCACCATGAGCCGCTCGTGCCACCACAGCGCCAGTCCGGCGTGGGAGTAGGCGCTCTTGCTTCCCCATCGGATGAAGCGGGAGACGCGGGTCATTCCCTGGAAGAGCAGTACGTCTCCAGTCTGGATGCTCGGGCGGGCCTGCCGGTATACCAGCTTGGGACCTTCGGGGCGTCGGTGCTTCTCTGAGGAAGTATCCATGGCGGTGGTGGCGTGGGGTGGGTTGGACGTTCACGTGGCCCAGTGGACGCGGTAGGTGCAGCCCTGGGCATTTCGCTCGTGTACCTGAATCTCGATTTCACGGGCGCCGGCCATCTCCAGGGCGGCATCGAGGATTCCGGCCACGTAGGAGGGGTGGATGTCCGGCTCGTTCATCCAGAAGAGCACCTCCCCCGGGCCCACGTCGGTGACCCGGGTGTCGTTGTAGTTGCTCCCGGACCGGAAGTTGCGCGTCATCCGCTCCATCGTTCGCCGCGGGCCGACGAGCTTGAGCATGGCCGAGAGCGCCTTGCCCAGCAGCGTCTCCGCGTAGCCGTGCAGCAACTGGCGGCCCAGCTCGTGGTAGGCGCGCTCGGGCGGAGCGTCCGGCCACAGCGTCTCGGCGCTGATTCGGATGAAGTTGTTCCAGTCAGAGCGGGGGTAGGCCGGCGCGAAGGGGCGCGACAGATCCAACCCCGCTTCTCTCAGGCGTTGGTCCAGCAGAGGGGTGAGCTTCCCCCTCAACCCGACGATGAAGAGGCCCTCCACCGCCTGTTGGAATACGTACTCGTTTTCGGCTGTCACCGGAGGAGCGGGCATGTCGACAGGCTCCCTCCCTTCTTCGAAGCCTAGTTTCGCTCAGCAGGCCGGGATCGACTACCGGGATGTTCGTTCAGGTACTCCCGTCCTCGGGGGCCAATGCCTCCGACGACCTTCCCGCCACGCTCTGTGCGAGAGTTGGCCAGGATTCACACGGCTGGTGTTATCTCTAGGGTGGGAGAAACCCACCTGAAACACGGGAGTTCCGCAATGGCGACGAAGAAGACCGCAGCAGCCTCGAAGTCCGGCAAGGCCCCCACCAAGTCCGAGCTCATGGTGTCCATCGCCACCGAGACCGGGCTGAGCAAGAAGGAAGTGGGTGCGGTGCTCGAGGTGCTCAGCACTCAAATCAAGAAGAACCTGGGTAGCCGTGGTCCCGGGACGTTCGTGGTGCCGGGCCTGATGAAGCTGAAGGTCGTGAAGAAGCCGGCCACCAAGGCGCGCAAGGGCATCAACCCCTTCACCGGCGAGGAGACGGTGTTCAAGGCCAAGCCGGCCCGCAAGGCGGTGAAGATCCAGCCGCTGAAGGCCCTGAAGGACTCGGTCTGAGCGAAGGACGTAGCGGTGAGGCTCCCGGTCTGTAGTCCAGGGCCGTGGGGCGGCTACTGTGGAGCCTCACCATGCGCTTCAAGTTCGTCCACGCCGCCGACCTGCATCTCGATACGCCCTTCCGGGGCGTCCCCGCGGACACGGGGCTCCTCTCCACCTTCCAGCAAGCCACCTTCCGGGCCTTCTCCCGCATCGTGGAGGTGTGTCTGCGCGAGCGGGTGGCCTTCCTGCTGCTGGCGGGGGACCTCTTCGATGCGAGGGATCGCTCGGTACGGGCCCGGCTGGCGCTACGGCGCGAGTTGGAGCGCCTGGACGCGGCGGGCATCCTCACCTTCATCGTCCATGGCAACCATGATCCGCTGAGCGGGGACACCGGGGCGCTGGGGCTGCCGGGCTCGGTGAAGGTGTTCGGCGCGGACTGGGAGGAGGTGGTGGTGTCCCGCGAGGGGCGGCCGTTGTGTCGGGTGCAGGGCATTTCGTACCCGGAGACGGAGGTGCGGGAGGACCTGTCGGCCCGCTTCCGGAGGAGGGGGCCGGAGTTCACGGTGGGGCTGCTGCACGCCAACCTGGGCGGGGCGGAGGGGCACGCCAACTACGCGCCCTGCACCGTGGAGGGCCTGGACGCGCGAGGCCTGGACTACTGGGCGCTGGGCCACGTGCATACCCGGGCCGAGTACGTGCTGCCGGGGGGCTCGGTGGCCGTGTACCCGGGCAACCCGCAGGGGCGGCACGTGGGCGAGCCCGGCGAGCGGGGCTGCGTGCTGGTGGAGGTGGAGGAGGGCCGGAGCCGGCGGCGCTTCGTCCCGGTGGACCGGGTTCGCTGGCACCGGCTGGAGCTGCCCCTCTCGGAGTCGGGCTCGCTGGACGCGCTGACGGCCTCCCTGTTGGAGCGGGTGGACGCGTGCTGCGCCGAGGAGCTGGACGGCCACGCGGTGCGCCTCACCCTGACGGGGCGCGGCCCCCTGCACCGCGAGCTCTCCCGGCCCGAGGCCCTCTCCCAGCTCGAGGCGGACTGGCGCGAGCAGCTCGCGCGCCGGCACCCGCCCGTCCTGCTGGAGTCCCTGCGCGATGCGAGCCGGCCCGAGCTGGAGCTGGAGGCGGTGCGCCTGGCGGGGGGCTTCGCCGGGACGCTGCTGGCCGAGGCCGAGTCCCTGGCGGCGGACCCGACGGCCCTGGCCTCCCTCTGGGCGGAGGATGCGGAGCTGCGTTCCCTGGGGCTGCGCCTGAAGCGTCTGGGGGTGGACGCCCTGGCGGCGCCGCGGCCGGAGCTGCTGGAACAGGCCGGAATGCAGCTTGTGGAGCAGCTACATGATGACGATCTAGCGTGACGTGCTATCTCATGATGGGCTTGAAGTCCCCCATACACGGGAGTTTCTGAATGGCGACGAAGAAGACCGCAGCAGCCCCGAAGTCCGGCAAGGCCCCCACCAAGTCCGAGCTCATGGCGAACATCGCCACCGAGACCGGGCTGAGCAAGAAGGAGGTGGGTTCGGTGTTCGAGGCGCTCAGCACTCACATCAAGAAGAACCTGGGCAGCCGTGGTCCCGGGACGTTCGTGGTGCCGGGCCTGATGAAGCTGAAGGTGGTGAAGAAGCCGGCCACCAAGGCGCGCAAGGGCATCAACCCCTTCACCGGCGAGGAGACGGTGTTCAAGGCCAAGCCGGCCCGCAAGGTGGTGAAGATCCAGCCGCTCAAGTCCCTGAAGGACTCGGTCTGAGCGACTGACCGGCTCGGATGGGAGCTCCGGGGCTGCTCGGCCCCGGTCTCCCTCCGGTCCGCGGGACCGTCAGGTCTCGGTCGTCGCGGCGCCCGTCGTGGTGAGATCATCCACTCGCGGCCGGGCGCCGGTGACGGCGGTGATGAGCCGCTCCAGACCGCGGAAGAAGCCCAGCACCTCCAGCGGGCGGTTGAGCCAGCCGGTGGTGATGCAGTAGTGGCGCGAGTAGGGCGGGGCGTGGTGCAGATCATGGTGCTCGCGCGACAGGATGAGCCCGTAGCGCTGCAGCCAGCCGATGATGGGATGCACCGTGTCCTCGTGCGACCACTTGTGGAACTGGTTCGTCGCGAAGACGCCGAGGCACAGCGCCAGCAGGAAGGAGACCGTCGCGGACGCCCACGCGGCATGGGGCAGCATCAGCGAGCCCACCATCACCGGCACCGAGACCAGGCAGTTGTGCCCGTTGGTCGCGATGAAGCCGTGGCGGGTGATGTCCTTGGGGTCCACGTGGTGGATGCGGAAGGGCGTGATGAAGGTGGCGCCCACCACGGGGGTGCGCGGCGAGCCCCAGGTGTCGAACAGCCAATGCACCAGCCCCGAGGTGAAGTCCGCGGCGACGTAGCCACCCAGCGCCGCGAGCGCCATCACCCAGGCGGACGTGGTGCCCCTGTCTTCCCACATGCGCAGGAGCATCGCTCCGCACAGGCCGAAGAAGGCCAGCACGCCAAGCACCTCATGAGGGAGGGCCTTGCGAGGAAGGACGGAGGTGGCATCGGCTTCGGCGACGGGTTGAGACATTGAGCGTGTTTCTCCAGAGTAGGGCGTGGACGCTATCAGGCTGGCGTCCTGTCGGGAAAATGACATGACAGCGGCTCCCTCGGGCTTCGGGCTACCGTGGGGACTCGAAGAGGAGGACGCGGGGTGAGCGGGGGCGTGCGCATCGACTTGCTGAGGGTGCAGGGCTTCGGCCGCTTCTCCGGCTTCGAGCTGGAGCTGGGGCCGGGTCTCAACCTGCTGTACGGGCCGAACGAGGCGGGCAAGAGCACGCTGCTGGCGTTCATCCGTACCCTGCTGTTCGGCTTCGAGAAGCGCGCTCGCCCCGAGCAGCGCCATGAGCCCGAGAGCGGCACCTGGGGCGGTGAGCTGTGTTTGAGCACGGGGCTCGGCCCGCTGGTGGTGCGCCGGGTGGTGGATCGCCGCGGGCGGGCGCCGCTGACGGTGCTCAGCCCGGAGGGGGAGGTGCTGGAGCCCTCTCGGCTGGAGGAGGCGCTGGCGCACGTCTCGCGCGAGCTGTTTCGCGAGGTGTTCGCCTTCAGCCTGGAGGAGCTGTCCACCTTCGAGAGGCTGGCCGAGGAGGACGGCGTCTCCCGGGCTCTCTTCGCCGCCGGGCTGCAAGGCGCGCGCAGGCTGCCGGAGCTGGAGAAGCTGCTGGAGAAGCGGGCCGGCGAGCTCTTCAAACCAAAGGGGCGCGAGCCTGTCCTCAACCAGGTCCTCAAGGAGTTGGAGGATGTGCGGGCCAGGCTCCACGAGTTGGAGGACCGGCCGGCGCGCTACCTGGAGGAGCGTGAGCGGTTGGGGGCCCTGGCGCGGCGGCAGGAGGAGACGGCGGCGCACCAGGAAGAGCTCGTTCGCGAGCTGGGAAGGTTGGCACGGCTGGAGGAGGCGCTGGGAGCGCTGGGAGAGCTGGGCCGGCTGCGGGCGGAGCTGGCCGGGCTGCCGGACCTGTCTACCTTCCCTCCGGGCGGGGAGGCGCGGCTCGAGGATCTGCTGCGGCGGCTGAAGGAGGCCCGTGCAAGGCAGGCGCACGAGGAGGAGCTGCTGGCCTCGGTCGAGGCCGGGCTGGCGCGTCTCTCGGAGGTCTCGGCCGTGAGGGAGCGCGAGGAGGGACTGCGCTCGGCGCTGGTGGCCTTCTCCGCTCGAGCCGAGCTGTTGCGGGCGCTGCCGGGGCGACGCGCGGCGCTCGAGGCGAGGCGCCGTCAGGCGGAGCAGTCCCTGGCGGGCCTGGGGCTGGCGGTGGAGGCGGAGGGCCTGCTCTCGCTGGAGCTGGGCGCGGCGGCCCGTGGCACCCTGGAGGCACTGGCCGACCGGATGGAGGAGGCGGAGGGGGAGCGGCGCGAGGCGGAGGTAGCGCTCGGCCGGGCCCGGGCGCAGCGGGAGCGCGAGGAGGTCACCCTGGCGCGGCTGGAAGCGGAGCGTGCCCGGCTGCCCGCCGTGGCCGCCGCGAGAGTCCGTCAGAGACAGGTGGCGCTCG
This sequence comes from Archangium sp., assembly GCA_003249315.1. GTDB lineage: Bacteria > Myxococcota > Myxococcia > Myxococcales > Myxococcaceae > QKJM01. Next base: position 2,592 of record QKJM01000713.1, on the reverse strand, counting down.
GCCGGCTGAGACTGTTGCGCGTGGAGCGGGAGCAGGTGGCCGCTCGGCGGGATGAGCAGCAGCAGCGGCTCGAGTCCCTGCGCCACCGGGCGGAGCCCGCTCCCGCCCCGGCGCCCTCTCCCTGGCCCTTGCTCGTTGGCGCGGTGGGGGCCGGGGTGTGGGTGCTCTCGTCCTGGCTGTACGCGGGGACGGCGGTGGGCCTCCTGTCCCTGGTGGGGGCGGGGGTGCTGCTGCTGTCGCTGGGGCTGGGCCACCGGCGCGCGCTGCGCGGCCATCGCCAGGGAGTGGAGGACCATGAGGCCCGCCAGCACCTGCACTCGCGGGAGGTGGCCCGGGTTCGTTCGGAGCTGGACAGGCTGGTGGGGAAGGTGAGCCGGCTGGAGCAGGAGCTGGCATGGGCCGCCGACGAGGCGGGCGTATCCGCGGAGACGTCGGCGGCCGGGCTCGCCTCGTTCGAGGCGACGCTCGCGGAGGAGTTGCGTCAGGCGGAGCGGTGGGAGCACCTCGGCCAGGAGCTGGAGGCCCGCGGCGCGGAGCGGGACGCCGTGGCGCGCGAGGTCTTCTCCGCGGAGGCGGCGGAGCGTCGGGGGGACATGTCGCTGCGGACGCTGCGGGCGGAGCTGTCCGCGCTGCTCGCCGAGAGGGGCTTTCCCCCCGAGTTGTCCCCCCAGCGGGCGCTGGAGCTGTGGCGGGATGCGGCCGCGCTGCGGCAGCGGCTCGCGGAGCTGGAGGCGGACGAGCGGGCCCTGGCCGCGGACGAAGCCTCCTGCGAGGCGGGCGTGTCCCGGCTGCGCGAGGAGGCCGGGGCCGTGGGGCTCGCGGAGGGGCCGGTGGAGGCGGTGGCCTCCCGGGTGGCCGAGGCGTTGGCGCAAGCGAAGGAGCGCGAGGTGGAGGCCCGCACCCTGCGAGACCGGCGGGACGAGCTGATGGCCGAGCGGGCCCGGCTCTCGCGCCTGCTCGAGGAGGAGTCCCGGTCCCTGGCGGCGCTGCTGTCCCAGGGCGGCGGCATCGACGAGGAGTCCTTCCGACTCCGCGCCCGGCAGGCGGAGCGCTTCGCCACGCTCTCCTCGCGTCTGCGAGAGCTCGTTCATCGCATCGAGGCCGCCACGGGCCTGGAGGAGTCGGCGGTGCGCGAGGCCCTCCAGTCCCTCGGTGGCGAGGAGCGGCTGCGGGTGCGGTTGAGCGCGCTCCGCATGCAGGAGCCGGCGTGCGCCGCGCGCCTGAAGGAGCTGCACACCGAGTATGGCGCCGTGAGCGGCCAGCTCTCGCGCTGGGAGGTGGACGAGGAGCTGGCCACGCTGCGCATCCACGAGGAGCGGCTGCGGGCTCGGGCCGCGGAGCTGGCCTCGCGCTATGCGACGGATCGCCTCTCCCTGACGCTGCTGGCGCGGGCTCGGCGGCGCTTCGAGGAGGAGCAGCAGCCCCGGGTGGTGCAGCTTGCCTCCGAGCACTTCTCGGTCCTCACCGGCGGCCGCTACCGCCGGGTGTTCGTCCCCGCGGGCGGTCGGCGCGAGCTACGGGTGGTGGACGGGCGGCGCGAGTGGAGCGCCGAGCAGCTCTCTCGCGGCACCCGCGAGCAGCTCTACCTGGCGTTCCGCCTTGCCGTCATTCAGGACTTCGGTGAAACGCGCGGGGCGCTTCCGCTCGTGGTGGACGACATCCTGGTGAACTTCGATGCTGAGCGGACGCGCCTCGCGCTGAAGCTGCTGGCGAGCCTGGCTTCTCGTCACCAGGTCATCGCCTTCACCTGCCACCCCTGGCTGGTCGAGCTCTTCGAGGCGCAGGGGGCGAGGGTGACGGAGCTCTCGCCCGGCACCCTCACCCCGACCCTCTCCCGGGGGGAGAGGGAGGGTTCTTCTAGAACTGGTGGGCCTCGGTGGAGTCGGTGAGGGCCAGCGTGCTGGCGTTGCCGCCGGAGATGACCTCGGCCACCTTGTCGAAGTAGCCGGTGCCCACCTCGCGCTGGTGACGCGTGGCCGTGTAGCCGTCCTTCTCCGCGCCGAACTCCTTCTGCTGCAGCTCCGAGTACGCCGCCATGCCCCGGTCCTTGTAGTTCCGCGCCAGGTCGTACATGGCGTAGTTGAGCGCGTGGAAGCCCGCCAGGGTGACGAACTGGAACTTGTAGCCCATGGCGCCCAGCTCCCGCTGGAACTTGGCGATGGTGGCGTCGTCCAGGTTCTTCTTCCAGTTGAAGGACGGCGAGCAGTTGTACGCCAGCAGCTTGTTGGGGAACTTCGCGCGGATGGACTCGGCGAACTTCTTCGCCTGCGCCAGGTCCGGCGTGCTCGTCTCGCACCAGATGAGGTCCGCGTACGGCGCGTAGGACAGGCCGCGGGCGATGGCGCAGTCCAGCCCGCCCTTCAGCGTGTAGAAGCCCTCCGGCGAGCGGCCCGCGTCCCGGTCGATGAAGGCGTGGTCCTTCTCGTCCGCGTCGCTCATCAGCAGCTTCGCGCTGTCCGCGTCCGTGCGGGCCACCAGGATGGTGGGCACTCCCATCACGTCCGCCGCCAGCCGCGCCGCCGTCAGCGTGCGGATGAACTGGCTCGTCGGCACCAGCACCTTGCCGCCCATGTGGCCGCACTTCTTCTCGCT